>JBGPEQ010000246.1:0-6357 GCA_041482855.1 Dongiaceae bacterium
CGTCGGAGACGGCAAACAGCCGCGTCGGCAGGTCGGACATGCGGCGGAATGCCTGGCGCACCATGGTCGTTCGCACGACCTCGCCGAAGGTGCCGATATGCGGAAGGCCCGAGGGGCCGTAGCCGGTCTCCAACAGCACATAGCCCTTGGCAGGCGGCTTGTCGGCATAGCGCGCGACAAGTTTGCGCGCCTCCTCGAAGGGCCAAGCCTTGGCCTGCAGTGCCAGTTCGCGTTCGCTTGGCATTCGATCCCGCGCCATCGTAAAAGGCCGCGCGAACCTAGGGAACGCTTGGTGCGACGTCAACCTTGGCTACAGTTCGTACGGATCCTAACTATATTAGAGCTCAATCGAAGGCGCCTGAAATTCGCACGCCATCGATACGCGCCTGCAGATCGACAAGGATCCTCAGCGCGAGCCCGGTCACGAGCGAATAGGCCAGCCACCCGAGCATGAACAGCGCCATCGCGGGAGTAACCAGAAGCAGCGCTGGTAGCAAGAATGGCGGCAAGCCCTCCCCGAATCGCTCGATGACCATGCGCAGGTGCCAATGCAGCGGCGCAAGCCATCCAAAGGAACCGGCGCCCGCGGCAGTGCAAACGCCGATCCATGCTGGGCCTTGGCCCCTGAGAGATCGAAAACATGCGACAGGCACGAGACCGATCACAAATCCGAATACGCCGCCGCCCAGAACTAGTTTGATCGTCGTCACCCAGGGCGTCAGCCCGGCGTAGATGGCAAGCACGTTGAGCACGCGCCACGGACCGCTCGGGAATGGCGGAAACATCCCAGAGCCATAGAACAGGCACAGCATAGCAATGAAGCCGGAAAAGAACGTAGCGGTGCCCCATTGTCGCGAGCGTGGAACGACGCCCGTCAGCGCCCAGGCCTCTCCGACAGAGACAGACAACCAGAATGCGAACGGAACGAACGAAGAAATCCACAGCGGCAGGCGGAAACGCAGGCCAACATAGGCGACAAGCAGCAGAACACAGATACCAATCGGCGGCACCCACGTCGCAACCAACCACCGGCCGACAAATCGCCGCGACCGAGCGATTGCTGCTGAGCGATCCGAAGTCACCCTGCGATACCCGCCACGACCTCTATCCGTTCGCGACCGATGAGCCAACTCGTCGGCACGATATCACGGCTCATCAGGGCCGCGCGACCTTGAGGAACGGGTCGTCGACGTCCGACTGACGATCGCTATGGCCTACGCCGCCGCCTTCGCCTGCGTCTCTTCGCGCAACGCGCGCAGGAAATCCTCGCGCCACTTTCCGACGTTGTTGCGGCGGAGGACGTCCATCATTTCCCGCCAGCGCTTCTGGCGCTCCTCCAGCGGCATGGCGAGTGCGCGATGCAGCGCCTCGGCCATCGCCTCGACATCGAAGGGGTTGACGATGAGCGCTCCCTCCAACTCGCGCGCGGCGCCGGCGAAGCGCGAGAGGACGAGCACGCCGGGATCGTTGCCGTCCTGCGCGGCGACATATTCCTTGGCCACCAGATTCATGCCGTCGCGCAGCGGCGTCACCAGCCCGATGCGCGCCATGCGATAGAATCCGGCCAGCGTGTTGCGGGAGAAGGTCTTGTTGAGATAGCGGATCGGCACCCAGTCGAACTCGGCATACTTGCCGTTGACGTGACCGGCGAGGCCTTCAAGCTCGCGGCGGAGCGCGCGATACTGCGCCACCTGTCCGCGCGTCGGCGGCGCCACCTGCATGAGCGTGACGCGCGAGCGATGCTCGCGCCAGCGCTCCATCAGCTGATCGAAGGCCTCGAAGCGGTGCGGCAGGCCCTTGCTGTAGTCGAGCCGGTCGACGCCGATGATCAGGGCCCGGCCGACCAGGCTTTCGCTCATCCGCTTCATGTCGGGTGCGCCGGCGGCGTGCTCGGCCGTCCGCGCGAACCCGTCGGTGTCGATGGAGATCGGGAACGCGCCGGCCCGTCCGCGGCGGCCGAAGGCAGCGAACGTGCCGTCGGACGCCGTTTCGCCGCGCGCCTCGTTGACGATATAGTCGGCGAAGGCGCGCAGGTCGTTCGACGTCTGAAAGCCGATCAGGTCGTAGGCGCAGAGCGCCTCGACCAATTTCTCGTGACCCGGCAGCGCGGTCAGCACTTCCGTCGTCGGGAACGGGATATGCAGGAAGAACCCGATGCGGTTCCGCACGCCCAGCTTCCTCAGTTCGGCGCCCAGCGGAATCATGTGGTAGTCGTGCACCCAGACGAGATCGTCGGGCTGCAGCAGGGGCGCCAGGGCAGCGGCGAAGGCCGCGTTGACGCGCAGGTACCCCTCGAAAGTGTCGCGCCGGAACTCGAAGAGCCCGAGCCGGTAGTGGAACAACGGCCACAGCACGCTGTTGGCGTAGCCGAGGTAATAAGCCCGGTGATCGCTGTGGCTGAGGTCCAGGGTCGCGTAGACGACCTTGCCGGCCGTGACGATCTGCGGCGTGCTCGCCGGCGCGTCGCTGAGTTCGCCGCTCCAGCCGAACCACAGCCCGCCGCCGCGCCGCAAGGCGTCGCGCATGGCGACGGCCAGCCCGCCGGCGGCCCCGCCGCGCTCGCGCGGCAGCGCGATGCGGTTGGAGACGATCACCAGCCGCGCCAAAATGCCGCCTCCCAAGTCTTGCTGAGTCGCATCGCCGAGGCAATCAGGCCGACCAGGGAGTAGGTCTGCGGGAAGTTGCCCCACAGCTCGCCGGTCGCGGGATCGATATCTTCCGACAGCAGGCCGACGTGATTGCGGCAGCTCAGCACATGCTCGAACAGCTCGCGCGCCTCGTCCCGGCGTCCGATCGCCACGAGCGCGTCGATGTACCAGAGCGTGCAGACCGTGAATGACGTGTGCGGCACGCCGAAGTCATCCGGTGCGACGTAGCGCAGCAGGTGGTTGCCGCGCCGCAATACCCGCTCGACGGTGGCGACGGTACCGAGGAAGCGCGGGTCGGTGGCCGAGACGAAGCCGATCTCCTGCAGCAACAACAGGCTGGCGTCGATATCGCTGCCGCCGAGCGTCGAGACGAAGCTGTTCTGCGTCGTATCGAACGCGCGATCGAGAATGGTGGTGCGGAGATCGTTGGCCGTCCGGCGCCAATAGGCGGCACGGTCCGCGATGCCGAGCGCGTCCGCGATCTTGGCCAGGCGGTCGCAGGCCACCCAGCACATCACGCTGGAAAAGGTGTGGACCTCGCGTCGGCCGCGATATTCCCACGGGCCCGCATCGGGCTCCAGCGCCGACAAGGCGGCACGCTCGCCCAGCCGTTCGAGGCGCTGAAAGAGCGCGACGTCGCCCGGAACCGGCAACCGCTGATCGAAGAACATCTGGGCGGCCGCGAGGATGATGCTGCCATAGGCGTCATTCTGCACCTGCTGCTCGGCGAGATTGCCGACCCGCACCGGCCCCATGCCGCGATAGCCGGCGAGGTTATCGACCGTCCACTCCGGCAGCGACTTGCCGGGCACGACGCGATAGACCGGCTTCAGGCGCCCGTCGGTCTCGGAGGCCGCCACATTGGTGATATAGCGGATGTAGTTCTCCATCGTGAGCGTGGCGCCCAGGCGATTGAGCGCATGCACGACGAAATAGGCGTCGCGCAGCCAGCAATAGCGGTAGTCCCAATTGCGGCCGCTGTTCGGCGCTTCCGGGATCGAGGTGGTGAGCGCGGCCACGATGCCGCCGGTCTCCTCGAAGCTGCACAGCTTGAGCGCGATCGCGGCGCGGATCACCGCGTCCTGCCATTCGAACGGCACCGACAGATAGCGCACCCACTCCTGCCAGTACTCCGCGGTCCGCTCGCGGAAATCGCGCGCCGTGTCGGCGATGCCCGCCGCGAAGCCTTCGTCGGGCCCGAGAATCAGGTGGATCGGGCCGGGGAGGACGAACGGGCTCTCTTCCGCGATATAAGAGATCGGTGCATCCGTCGTGAGGCGAAGTGCCGTCGTCGGCGAGAGGAACCGCACATGGTTGCTGCCGAAGGTCCGCGTCGGCTCGACCGCGCCATAATCGAAGCGCGGCCGCACGCGGATGCGGATGCGCGGCGTGCCCGAGAGCGGCTCGACGCGGCGCAACAGCATGGTCGGCCGGTAGATGCGGCCGAACTGCCGGAAGCGCGGCGCGAGATCGGTGATCCGGACGGCGCCGCCCGATGCATCCGTTAGGACCGTCGTCAGAATGGCCGTGTTGCGCTCGTAGTCCTGAGTGGAGCCGGCGAAGTTCTCAATGCCGATATCGAAGAAGCCGGCGCCATCCTCGCCGGTCGCGTCGTTGAGCAGGCTGCAGAATATCGGGTCGCCGTCGAGGCGCGGCCAGCAGGACCAGACGATGCGTCCCCGGCGGTCGATCAGCGCCGCGATGATGCTATTGCCGATGACGGCGAGGTTGAGGTCCTGCATTGCTGTTCCTGCGACTACGGCCGCGGCCGAAGCACGGCGGCGAGGCGAGCCAGCCACGCCCGCACCTCCGCCGGCGACGCGAAGAGCCAGTCGGCGGCATCGGCATGATCAGGTCCAACCGCAGCACCGCAGCCGCCGAACCGGCGGGCCGCAGCGAAGCCGTCGCGGTCGGAGGCGTCGTCGCCGAGGAAGAGCGGCGCACGGCCGGCGAAGGGCGGCCGCTGCATCAGGGCGATCACCGCCTGGCCCTTGCTGTAGGTCCGCTCCTTGACCTCCAGCACCATCTTGCCGGGCATGACCTGGATGTCGGCAACATGGTCCGCCACGGCCGCGTCGACGAGATCGCGCAGACGCGCCGCCTGTTCCGGCGCCTGCCGGTAGTGGACGACGACGCCGGCGCGCTTCCGCTCGATGCGGACGCCCGCAAACTCGGCCGTCGCCGCCGTTAACTGCGCGACCAACTGTGCCAGCACCGTCGGCGGCGGCCCGGCGACAATAGCCTGGTCTGTGGCAAGGCGGATCTCGGCGCCATGCTCGCCCGCCGCCGGCAGCCTTAGCGGTGCGAACAGTTGATCGAGCTGGGCGATCGGCCGGCCCGAGACGAGCGCCAAGGCGCCGCCCAGCAGGTCGGAGAGCCGCGGCAGCGTGGCCGAGAGTTCCGGCGGCACGGCCACGAGCTCGGGCGCCGGCGCGATATCCAGGAGCGTGCCGTCGACATCGAGAAACAGGCTCGATCCGGATTCGCTCACCAGCCGCAGCGGCGGCTCGCGCCCGCTAGGAACTTGTTCATAGGAAGGAGCGGCCATTGCAATCACCTGATGCGCAACAGCGAACCGCCGTCGCCGACTCCATCGGCAACGCTTCACTCCGACATAGTGCGTCGACGCCGAATGGCAAGCGACTTTTTTAGGGCGAACCACTCGAACCGCCGCACCAGCGCCTCGTCATCGGCACGCTGATGGCGGCGTAGGAGCCGTTGCATCAGAAGACCGGTCGGCAGCGCGAAGCAGAGGGCGCCGACCTCCGCTCCCAATATGCTGACGGGAAGATAGCGCCACTGCCCCGCAAAGAGCATTGATTCTGCCATGCGGACGAATAGCGCCTTAATAGGTCCGGCAGTCACACAGACATAGAACCAGAGGCCCGCAAGAACGGCGGCAACGGCGGTGGTCGCAATCCATGCGGATACACTTCGCCAGCGCGGGGCGAGTGCGACCGCCTGGACAGCGCCGAGGACCAGGCCGAACAGGAAGCTGGCCGAGACGACGCCGACGAACGCATGCGGCAGCGAAGCGAGCCCGAGGGCCTCCGCTACCCAAACCGCTATGCGGTTGTCCCAAGCCCACCATAGTTCGCGGAAGCTTACCGTTGCGACGATGCTGACTGCTGCGATCACGATGCCGCCACCTGTCAGCGCGCCCCATAAGGTCGAACGTTGGAGCAGCCCGCGCATGATGATGCCATGCAACAGGCCCCCAAGAGCCGGCAGAGACAACAGACCGACAATGGCCACGTAGGCAGTTGAATCAAAGCCGTGCCGCCCGATAGCATCGTAGACGGCGAGCAATAAGGACGACAAGGCGGGCGCCAGCATCCACGCGCCGAGCCAGCGCCATAGGAAGCCCGACAGCGGGCCACGCGCGACAGTCTGGATCGCCGTGTCCATTCGCCAACCGTACCATCGCTACTCGATGCGCCTCCAGCCACTCTTGCCGCGCAACCGGGCGACATTGTGTCGATGTCGTGGTCCAATACGCTAGCAGGATCGCTTGTACTGGCCGATGGTTCCACCTGCCATCGACCCTGTATGCTACGGCGATGCAGCAGCGCCAAGTCGAAGCGGTCGTTCGCCTGCCCAACGTTCCCGTGCTCGTGGCGGGATTGCGCGAGGTGGCCTGGCTGTCGCCCTCGGGCGAGTTCACGCGGGTATCGCGTGCCGAGGCCGCGGCCTGGGTGGTCAGCCGGCC
>JBGPEQ010000247.1:0-6348 GCA_041482855.1 Dongiaceae bacterium
CGCGCAAAGAGGCCGAACGGGCGCTGGCCGAAAGCGAGCGCCGCGTTCGCCAGCTGATCGAGGCCCAGAGCGAAGTGGTCACACGCTTCCGGCCGGATCCCGCCATGTCCTTCGTCATCCCGCCCTAGTGCCGCAGTCACGGCCAGCCGTTCGAGGCGCTGCTGGGCACCAGGTGGATCGAGCAGGTCCATGCGGACGACCGCCCGGCGATCGAGCTGTTCCTGGCCGCGTTGACGCCGGAGAATCCGTCCGGCGTGTGCGAGCACCGCGTCGTGCTGGCCAGCGGCGAGGTCCGCTGGCAGCAATGGTCGGACACCGCCCGTTTCGATGCCGGCGGCCGGGCGATCGAGTTTCAATCGGTCGGGCGCGACATCACCGCAAGAAAGCTGGCCGAACAGAATCTGCGCGAAAGCGAGCGTCGCATGCGCCATCTGGTCGAATCCGCCGGGGTCGTGCCGTATACCTGGGACATCGAGGGCAAGCGCTACAGCTACATCGGGCCGCAGGTCGAGCGACTCTTCGGCCATTCGCCCGAGCAGTGGATCGACACCGCGAAGTGGCTGCAGATCCTGCATCCCGACGACCGCGCGCGGGTGGAGTGCAGGCTTCGGGAATTCCTCCGCCAGCCCTTCGACGGCAGCATGGAATACCGCATGCTCAGGCCCGACGACAGCGTCGTCTGGGTGCGGGACATCATCCAGATCGAGACCGACGAGAACGGCCGCCGGGTCGGCTACGGCACCGTCGTCGACGTCACCGACAGCAAGCAGCGGGAGGGCCAGCTGCTGCAGGCCCAGAAGATGGAGGCCGTCGGCCAGCTGACGAGCGGCATCGCGCACGACTTCAACAACCTGCTGATGATCGTGACCGTGAACCTGGACATGCTGCTGCCGCGCCTGGACCCCGAGGACACCCTGGCGCGCGATCTGGTCGAAGGCGCGCTCGCGGCCGGCGTCGACGGCGGCGAGCTGACCCGCCAGCTCCTCACCTTCGCGCGCAAGCAGCCGATGCAGGCGATGCCCATCGACCTCAACGCGCTGGTGACCCGCAGCGTCGGCCTGCTGCGCCGCATGCTCGGCAAGATCGTGGACATCGAGATGGAGCTGGCCGAAGACCTGTGGCCGATCGAGAGCGACCCGGCCCAGCTCGAGGCGGCGCTGACCAACCTCGCCATCAACGCGCGCGACGCCATGCCGATGGGCGGCCGCCTGGCGATCGCAACCGCGAATCTGCATTTCGAGGCCCGCGGCGCCACGGCCGACGCCGAGCTCAAGCCCGGCGACTACGCCGTGCTGACGGTCGCCGACAGCGGTTCAGGTATTCCGCCCGACATCATCGGGCGCGTGTTCGAGCCGTTCTTCACGACCAAAGCCATCGGCAAGGGCAGCGGCCTCGGCCTCAGCATGATCTACGGCTTCGCCAAGCAGTCGGACGGCCATGTCGAGATCGAGAGCGAGGTCGACCGTGGCACGACCGTGCGCTTGTACCTGCCGCGCACGACGCGCGCGCCGGAGCCGGCGCCCGTCGTCGCCCGCCGCAGCGAGCCGGCCGCGGCCGCCGGCGAACTGATCCTGGTGGTCGAAGACAACGACACGGTCCGCAAATCGGTCGTGCGGCAGCTCCAGAAGCTGGGCTATCGCACGCTCGAGGCCGGGGACGGGCAGGAGGCGCTCGCCGTCCTCGAGCGCGATCCCCGCATCGACCTGCTGTTCAGCGACGTCGTGATGCCCGGCGGCATGTCCGGGCGGCAGCTGGCGGCGGCGGTGCGGCGGCGGCGTCCCGACATCAAGATCCTGCTGACCTCGGGTTTCCCGGACAAGGCCGGCGACGCCCGCGCCGGCGAGCGCAAGGAGCCGATGCTCGGCAAGCCCTACCGCCAGCGCGACCTCGCCCTCAAGCTGCGCGAGATCCTGCAGACCGAGACGGTTTGACGGCTAATAGTCGAACGGGATGAACTGGAAGAGCCAGGTCTCGCTCAGCGGGCGGCCGTCGTAGCGCAGGAAGGCGCGGATATCGACGGGGGCGCTGCCCTCGACGGCGATGTCGAAGAAGGCGCGCCAGTGCTTGGTGCCGACGACCTGCAGCGTGTAGTCGCCGTCGATGGCGCCGCGGGCGGCGTCGACGATGAGCTGCACCGGATCGCCCTTCTTGAGGTCTTCGAGCGGTCCGCCGGCGAAATCGATGACGATCTTCTTCTTGTCCGCGGGCCGCGGCTGGCCGGGGATGCCGCCGCGGCCGACGCGGGTCGCGATCACGCGCGCGAGCTTGGCCGGATAGGGCTCGTCGGCGAGCCAGTGGAGGCGGTATTTGAAGTTCCACTCCGACCCCGCTTTCACCGGCGCCTTCGGCAGCCAGTAGGCGACGATGTTGTCGCTGATCTCGTCGTCGGTCGGAATCTCCACCAATTGGACCGCGCCCTCGCCCCAGCCCTCGAGCGGCTCCACCCAGACGCTCGGGCGGCGGTCGTAGAACACGCCGTCGTCCTGGTAGTTGTCGAAGTTGCGGTCGCGCTGCAGCAGGCCGAATCCCTTCGGGTTGCTGTCGACGAAGGAACTCACCTGCAGCTGCGGCGGATCGTTGAGCGGCCGCCAGATATGCTCGCCGGCGCCGGTCCAGATCGCCAAGCCGTCGCTGTCGTGGATCTCCGGCCGCCAGTCGCGCGCCTGCCGCCGGTTGGTCTCGTCGTACCAGAACATGGTGGTGAGCGGCGCCACGCCCAGGCGCGCGATGTCCGTGCGCGCATAGAGCGCGGCCTCGATCTGCATGACGACGCCGTCATGCTTGGCGCATTCCATGCGATACGCGCCGGCGATGCTGGGGCCATCCATCAGGGCGTAGATCACCACGGCGAGCGGATCGGCCGCCGAGGCCTCGAACCAGAAGCCGGTGAAGCGCGGGAACTCCTCGGGCGTCGGCAGGCCCGTATCGATGGCGATGCCGCGGGTCGAGAGGCCGTATTGATCGAGCTGGCCGGAGCTGCGGAAATAGGCGGCGCCGAGGAAGGCGAGCCAGTCGGGCTTGCCGCCGGTATCCATGACGCGGAAGCCGGCGAAGCCGAGGTCCTCCGGCAGCTGCGCCGCGAATTCCGCCTTGCCGAAGCTGAACAGCGACGGCGAGTACAGAATCTCGCGCGCCTGGCCGTCCTTGACGACATGCAGATCCACCGGCGCTTTGAAGAACCGGCCGAGATGGAAGAACTGGATGGGAAACGGCCCGTCGTCGTTCGCCCACAGGGCGCGATCCGGGATGAAGCGGATCTGCTGATAGGCATCGTAGTCGATGCGCTCCAGCACGTCGCCATAGCGGATCGCCGGCGGCTCGTAGGCCTTCGCTGCCAGCGCCTTGGCCTGCCCGCGCAGCCAGTCGAAGTCGAACGACTGCGCATCGCCATAGGTGAGGCCAGCAGCGGCCGCAGCATCGGGCCGCAGCGCAAGCGCCGCGAGCGGCAGTGCACTGGCGCCGATGAGCAGGTTGCGGCGGGAGACGGGCGAATGGATTCCGGTTCGTGGGCGCATCATTCCTGACTCACCTGCGAGACTTGACCTGCAAAGAGTGTTAAGGCCACCATCACGAACTCGATCGTCGTCGAGCCAGTGGCGGAGAACGGAACGGCCGGCATTGATAGCCGCCGTCGAGATCGTGTCAAGCGCAGGCTCGCGCGCCGAAGTCTCAGAGCGCATTGTGGCCGCCGACACGGGTGTGCATCGCTGCTCCCCGCTTCCGCCACAATCCTGTGCTAGTCAGAAGGCTGCCGTCTGATCCGATGACAGCGGCATTTCGGGAGTGCCCTCTTGCGACACGTTCAGACAGTGCCGGCCATGCTTTTCTTTGCGGTGGCCACGCTATTCGGATGGGCACCGCACCTCATGGCCGACGGTGACGAACGCCGCATGACCTATTCGGAGATGTATTCGAAGGGCCGGCCGGCCGGATTCTATGAATCCGGATTCTCTGCGGACGCCAAGCTCTGCCGCGCCGTTCTTCATCTATTGAACCGTCCGGTAGCGATCCCGCCGGGCCTCACGATGCCGCACAACTATGCGGAGATTGACACGCTCTTCTTTCTGCACACGAGCGCCAATGCTTCATGGGAAGCGAAATGGCTAAAGTTCTACAAGAGCGAGACCCGCGGTGCCGGCTGGCTAGATGCCACCACTGCCGACATTTTCAACAATGGACGTCCCCTGCGGCTATTTCGGCTCAAGGGGAGCGTGAGCAGCAACTACTTCCATTCCATCTACGCCACTCCGATCGAACGGGTTCGCGACTATATCGTTGAATCCGACGATCGCGTCGATGGCCTGCCCGTCGCAACGCTGAGGGTGCCTGTCTATGAATTGCAGGCGATCATGCTCGATTTCGACCTTGGATTCGCGGTCAAGGAACTCGGAATCACAAAGACCCCATGGGCGGGCGTATTCGCGGATATCGTGGAGATCGATGGAGGAACCTATGTGCTCGTAACATCCGCGATCGAAAAGTACCGACGAGGCCGAGCCTATCTGCTGAAGTTCAGTTCGTACAAAGATCGAGAAGTCGTGTGCGAATTCAAGAGCCGCTACGTGTTCATCAACGAATAATCATTCCAAGCCCCGGCCACTGGTAACGAAGCGCTAGGCCGAGGTCGGCATCGTCGTGAGGAGGCCGTGATCGCGGCGGCGCCGCGAGTCACAGAGTGTTCCTTTCCACCCGCTCACCCCAGCGCCCGCGCCAGGAACGGCAGGCTGATGTCCATGCGGTAGTCGATGTCGGAGTGGTTGTCGGGGAACTCCTCATAGGTGTGGGCGATGCCCAGGCGGGTGAGCGCGCGGTTGAGCCGGCGGGCGCCGTAATGCAGGTGGAACTGGTCCTCGCTGCCGCAATCGATGTAGATGGCCTTGAGGCGGCGCAGGTTGTCGGCGCAGGCGTCGGCCATGCGCACGGGATCGTGGGCGAGCCAGTTCCGCCAGCGCTCCGGCATCAGCTCGCAGGTCTCGAGATCGACGGGCAGGCGGATGCCCAGGAACTGCGTGGGGTCGGGATCGTAGCTGGCGGCCATGGCGAGGGCGTTGATCGTGGTGATCTCATTCTCCTTCGGCTTCTTCGTCTGCTCGAAGGCGTGCATGAAGCTCTCGATCGAGCGGTCGTGCTTGGCGAGTTCGTTGAGCGCGACGGGCATGTCCTGGAGATAACAGACTTCGAAGGCCATATCGCCGGAGTGGCAGGCGAGCGCCGACCAAACATCCGGCCGCCGCATGCCGTGGACGATGGCGCCGTAGCCGCCGGAGGACTTGCCGAACACGCCGCGCCGGCCTGGCCCGCCGCAGGCCAGCTCGCGCTCGACCAGCGGCACCACTTCGTCGACCAGATAGTCCTCGTAGCGGCCGATGGCGGCGCTGTTGATGTACTGGTTGCCGCCGAGGCGGCTGAAGCAATCGGGGAACGCGACCACGACCGGCGGCATGCCGTCCTCGCCGATCAGGCGGTCGAGGCGCTCCGGCAGGTTCTCGGTGAAGGGCCGCCAGTTGGTATGCGACTGTCCCGAGCCGGTGAAGCCGACGAGATCGACCAGCAGCGGATAGCGCCGGCTGCCGTCATAGCCGGCCGGCACATACACGCGCAGCTCGCGCGCGGTGGGGTCGCCGAGCAGATTGCCCCGCAGGGCCTTGCTCTCGACGGTGAAGCGGCGGAGCTCGCCCGCCGGCACGGTGCGGTTTCTGCGCATGGGCGGAGACTCTTCCTGATTTGGGTCGGACTCTGGTGCGGCATTTTTCGGACGGCGGAGGCCGGCCGTCAATGAAGAGTAAAGCGGCTATTCGGCGGCCTCGACATCCTTGCGTCCGGCGGCGGCCCGGCGCGGCTGCAGGACGACGGGAGGCTCCGCCGTTTCCGCGCCGGTCGCAGCGGGCCGGACGCGACGCCAGCGCAACCGTGAGAGCCGCTGTCCCGCCTGCTCGAAGTAGATGTAGACCACGGGCGTGATGTAGAGCGTCAGCAGCTGGGAGGCCAGGAGGCCGCCGACGACGGTGAGGCCGAGCGGGCGCCGCAGCTCCGCCCCGGCGCCGGCGCCGAGCTGCGGCGCCCGCTCGGCCTCACCGTGGTCGGCGGCCTCCTGGCCTCCCAGCTGCTGACGCTCTACATCACGCCCGTGGTCTACATCTACTTCGAACGGGCCGGTCAGCGGCTTGCACGGCTCCGCTGGCGTCGCGTCCGGCCCGCTGCGGCCGGCGCGGAAACGGCGGAGCCTCCCGTCGTCCTGCAGCCGCGCCGGGCCGCCGAATAGCCGCTTTACTCTTCATTGACGGCCGGCCTCCGCCGTCCGAAAAATGCCGCACCAGAGTCCGACCCAAATCAGGAAGAGTCTCCGCC
>JBGPEQ010000248.1:0-6343 GCA_041482855.1 Dongiaceae bacterium
AGCTTGCGGCCCTTGTTCTGGTTGGCGACGCGCAGGGCCTCGATCGCCGGAATGAGCGCGTACATCGGGAATTCCGGCAGCAGCAGGAAGCCGTAGCGCACGACTTCCGTTTCGCTTGGCGATTGCGTGAGCAGCGTGGCCATGGTCTCCCAGCGTCCCTGTGGCGCCGTGGTGCTCCCGGCGCTTGGCGGGAATCGTCAAGTTTTCGTGCGACAGAGTCAACTGCTGTCGGAACCCGCTCGCGATAATTCCCGCCTCGGGCCGAGGCACAGGAGACGCGGGGCATGGATTTCGAACGGGCAAAGAAACGGCTCGAAGGTTGCTACATCACCGTTCCCACCATGTTCCGGGATCCGAATCTGGAACTGGATCTGGCGGCCACCCGGCGCAATGTCCGCTTTCTGCTCGACAACGGCATCACGGAGAAATACGGCACCCTGCTCGCCGGTGGCGCCGCCGGGGATTTTTCCGCCATGACCTTCGACGAGCGGCTCAAAGTGGCGGAAGCCGTAGTGAGCGAATCCGCCGGCCGTCTGCCGGTCGCCATGGGCGCGCAAACCACCAGCACGCTCGAGCTGAAGCGGCTCGCCAAGGCCGCCGCCGAACTGGGCGCCGAGTTCATCCAGGTCTCCTGCCCGTTCTATTTCACCCACACCGAGGAGGACTTCTTCGAATATGTGGCCGCCGCGGCCGGCGCCGCCGACATCGGCATCATCATCTACAACACGTTCTGGACCAGCGCCGCGGTCTCCTTCAAGACCGTCGAGCGGCTCTGCGCGATCCCCAATGTGGTCGGCCTAAAATGGGCGACGCCGCGCACCGATGCCATGGAGTTCGAGGACGTCGTCAGCCACTTCAGCGGCCGCCTGACCATCATCGACAATCATCTGCTGTTCGCCATGAGCCACATGCTCGGCGCCCGCGCCTTCGAGGTGCACCTGGCCAACTACTGGCCGGAATGGGCCATCAAGTTGATCGACGATCTTAATGCCGGCCGTCATGTCGACGTGCAGCAAGCGCTCGTGCGCGAGGCCATGCCCTTCTACAAGCTGTGGGTCGGGATCGAGAAGACCTACACCTCCGGCGACGGCTATCTCGACAAGCTCTGCATGGAACTGGTGGGACTCGACAGCAGCCGCTGCCGGCCGCCGACGCGCGACATCCGCGACAAGTATCGCGAGCGCTGCCGGCAAATGCTCATCGAAACGGGCGTACCCCGGGTGCGGCGGTAGCGCTGCCGTTTTGGCACACGCGCGGTCGCATCCGGTCTTCAAAGGCAAACAGAGAAACGGGAGGATGCTCATGACCAACACGACATGGAAGACGACAGGACTGAGGCTCACCCGCCGCGGTGCACTGGCAGCGGCCGGCGCCACGGCCCTGGCGGGAATACTGCCCGGCCGTGCCGCCTTCGCGGCCGACAAGGTCATCCTGCGCACGAACTGGCTGTTCTACGGCTCGCATTCCGTCTTCTTCCTCGGCATCGACAAGGGGTACTACGACCAGAACGGACTCGACGTCGTCGTGAAGCAGGGCAACGGTTCCGGCAACACGGTGCGGCTGGTCGCCAACAAGGACACCACCTTCGCCTACGCTTCGGCCGTGACCATGATGAAGGTCGCGGCGCAGGGCGCGCCGATCATCTCGGTGGCGACGATCGACGCTACCGGGACCGACGCCGTGCTCGTCAATCCGGACTCCGGCATCAAGACCTTCAAGGACCTCGAGGGCAAGAAGGTGCTGACGACGGCCGGCGCCGGGGTCAACACAATGTTCCCGATCGCCGCCGCCAACGCCGGCGCCGACGTGTCGAAGATCGAGATCACCAACGTCGCCGAAAGCGCGCTGGTGGCGAGCTATCTGAACGGGATGGCCCCGGCCATGCTGGGCGGCATGGACGACAAGCCGGCCGAGATCGAGGCCAACGGCGGCAAGACGCCGGTCATCTTCAACTACGCCGACTATGGCGTCTATCAGCCGGGCTATTCGATCGTGGCGCACCGCGACATGGTCAAGGACAATCCGGACCTGGTGAAGCGGTTCGTCAAGGGCACACTGATGGCCGTCAAGGAGGCGAAGGCCAATCCGGACGAGTCGATCCAGTCGCTGATCAACTGGGTGGCCAGCACCTCCGATGACAAGGAGAAGAAGCAGGCGCGCGAGGTGCTGGACGTGACCTTGTCCATCCTCTACTCGCCCAACAACAAGGACAAGCGCCTCGGCCTCAACGTCGCGGCAGACTGGGCGGCCGCCCTGGACATGCTGCAGAAGTACACGGACCTCAAGACCGACATGAAGGCCGCAGACTTCTATACCAACGACTTCGTGCCGGAATCGGTTTGATCGCAGCAACGCGGCGGGCGGCAGCGGGCCGCCCGCCCGTCTTCCATCTACGAGGCAGCGTCGCTTGAGCGTGCCCGTCACCATGCGGGCCGTGCGCAAGGTCTATTCGTCGAAGTCCGGCGAAGTGAATGCGCTCGGGCCCATAGACCTCGACGTCGCCAGCGGCCGCTTCGTCTCCCTGCTGGGCCCGTCCGGTTGCGGCAAGAGCACGCTGTTGCTCATGATCGCCGGGCTCCTCGACATCACCGAGGGCGAGATCGACGTCGCCGGCAAGGCCGTACGCGCACCGCTCACGGATGTCGGCATCGTCTTCCAGGGCAACGTGCTTGTGGATTGGCGCGATACCCTGGGCAACGTCCTCCTGCAGATCGAAATGATGGGCCGGCGGCGCGCGGATTACGAGCAGCGCGCGCGAGCCCTGCTGTCTTCGGTCGGCCTGCAGGAGTTTGCGCACCGCTTTCCCTATGAGTTGTCCGGCGGGATGCAGCAGCGCACGGCATTCTGCCGTGCGTTGATTCACGATCCGCCGCTGATCCTGATGGATGAACCGCTGGGCGCGCTCGATGCCATGACCCGGGAGCAGTTGCGCGGCGACCTCGAGCGTCTCTGGATGGAGAAGCCGAAGACCGTCGTCTTCGTCACCCACTCGATCGAGGAGGCGGTGCAGCTCTCCGACGAGATCGTCGTCATCTCGCCGCGGCCGGGCAGGATCGTGCGGCGCGTCGCCGTCGACCTGCCGCGCCCCCGCAGCTTCGAACTGCGCCAAGGCAACGCATTCCAACAGCTCGTCACCGAGATCAAGCAGATGTTCGTCGGTTTCGGCGTCATCTAGGAGGAACCATGGCTGGACCAAACCCGGCGGACTCCGGCGACAGGCGGACCGTGGTCGACGTCTCCGTCCTGGCCCTGTTCGTGCTGGCGCAGATCGCGGCCTGGGAGGCGGCAGTCCGGTTCTTTGACATCAAGCCCTACATCCTCCCGGCGCCATCGGCCATGGCCACACAGTTCGTTCGCAATATCGGCCGCATCTTCGACTACACGCTCGTGACCGCCTTCGAATCGCTGGCGGGATATGCTCTGGCCATCCTCGTCGGCGTGCCGCTGGCGCTGATGGTGGCATTCTCGCCATTCCTGCGCCGCACGCTCTATCCGGAGGCCGTGACCCTCGAAATGGTGCCGAAGATCGCGCTGGCGCCGGTCATCGTCACCGCCTTCGGCTTCAGCATCGGCCCGAAGATCGCCATGGTCTTCCTGGTCTGCTTCTTCCCCATCCTGCTCAACGGCGTCCTCGCATTCACCTCCCTCAGCGTCGAGCTCGGCCGCTTTTGCCTGTCGACCGGCGCCGGTCCGCTGCGAACGTTCTTCAAGGTCCGGCTGCCGGCGGCGTTGCCCCAGCTCTTCGTCGGCCTGAAGGGCGCGGCCGTCAATGCGACCGTCGGCGCCACGATCTCGGAAATGCTCGGCGGCGACGCCGGTCTCGGCTACTACATCGTCATTGCGCTTGGCGATGAACATGCGGACCTTGCCTTCGCCGTCCTCGTCGCACTCGCGGCGCTCGGGCTTGCCATCTTCGGCGCCGTCATATTGGCTGAACGCTGGCTGATTCCCTGGCATGTGTCGCAGCGCGTGCCATTGCAGGGCGTCGCAGGTACGCTGACGAGAGGGTGAGCATGGACGACCGACCGCCAACGCCGCACTACCGCGCGGCCGACCTGATCGCCTTCACCCGCGCGCTCTTCGCCGCCGCCGGCTGCGACGGCGACAAGCCGCAAGCGATCGCCGAACTCCTGGTCGAGGCCGACCTGATGGGCCACACCACCCACGGGCTGCAGCTCGCCGCACCGTATCTCGGCGAGATCGGCAGCGGCGCCATGCGACCCGCGGGCGAGCCGGTGGTCGTCGCCGACCGCGGCCCAGCCGTGACCTGGGACGGCGGCACCCTGCCCGGCGTGTGGCTGACGGCGCGCGCCATCGATCTGGCCGTCGAGCGCTCGAAAAAGCACGGGCTCTGCGCCGTCGCCATCCGCCGCAGCCATCACATCGCCTGCCTCGCCGCCTTCCTCACGCGCGCAACCGACAAGGGCATGATGGTGACGATCGCCAGCTCCGACCCGGCCGACGCCAGCGTGGCGCCCTTCGGCGGCCTCAGGGCCGTGTTCACGCCCGACCCCATCGCCGTCGGCATCCCCACCAACGGCGATCCCATCCTCATCGACATGAGCGCCTCCATCACCACCAACGGCATGACGACCCGGCTGCGCAAGGAAGGGAAGCGCTATCCCGGCAAGTGGGCGATGACGAATAAGGGCGAAGCCACCGACGACCCCAACACGCTCTTCACCGAGCCCGCGGGGACGATCCTGCCGACCGGCGGCAAGGACCATGGCCACAAGGGCTACGGCCTGGCCCTCACCATGGAGGCGCTGACCCAGGCGCTGCCGGGCCACGGCCGCTCGGACAAACCCACGGGCTGGGGCGCGGGCGTATTCGTGCAGGTGTTCGATCCCGCCGCGTTCGGCGGCAGCGCCCCCTTCATCCGCGAAACCGGCTGGATCGCCGCCGCCTGCCGCAGCAACCCGCCGGCGCCAGGCGTCGCGGCCGTGCGCCTGCCGGGCCAGCAGGCGCTGGCGAAGAAGCGCGCGGCGCTGAAGGACGGCGTCGCCCTCTATGCGGGCATCATGGACGCGCTGAAGCCGTGGGCAGAGAAGTTGAGAGTCCCGCCGCCTCGCCCGTTGTAGGGGCGAGCGGCGCTCGCCCTCTTCACTCTTCGCCCGGTCGCGCCAAGGGCAAGCGCCGCTCGCCCCTACAAACGCCACCTCGTTGCCATGATGCAAGTGACACCGTCGCTGTCTTGGCCGTAGTAGACGGTGAAGAGCGAACCGTCGCCATCGAGGATCGTGCAGGGGTAGCCGAGATCCTTGTTCGGCAGGTCGCCGCGGATGCGAATCGTCCCGTCGACAGCCCAGGTCTCGCCGCCATCGTCGGAGAGCACGGCGCGAATTCCGAAATCCGGATAGCGCCAACCGGTGGTGCAGAGGATGCAGCCGTCGGGCAGCAGCAGGAGATGGGGCGGGTAGCCTTCGATCGGCAACGGCTGGGGCGGCGACCAGCTGCGGCCGGCGTCGTCGGATACGCAGCGATGCAGCCGCCGCGTCGCGTTCTCGCGCAGCAGCATCAGCAGACGGCCGCTCTCCAGTCTGATCAGGCTCGGCTCCTCGAACTCCTTGCCGTCGACATTGGCGACCTCGACCGGCCGGCCCCAGCTCTTGCCGCCGTCCGACGACCGCACGACGAAGACGATGCGCCAGTGCGGCACATCGGAGAGCGGCAGCAGCAGGTCGCCGTCGGGCAGCTCGCACGCGCCGCGCATGCCATAGCCACCGTCATAGGGCGAGGTGTCGATGCGCGAGGTCTCGCGCCAGGACCGGCCATGATCGTCGGAGATGTGTACGAACGTCTCGCCGCCGTCCCGGGCAAATCCGATCAAGGAATCGGGATCGGCGATGGCGCGGCTGAACGCATCGATCTCTGGCGACAGCACCAGGCCGCTCAACAAATCCTTCGGAAATTTCAGGTTGAGTTTCTTGCCCCCCAGCGAGGGCGGCAGCACCTTTCGCGCGATCAAATGCCCGAGCATTTCGCCGGTCGCGTCGTGGGCGAGCGGATAGGCCCAATCCAGCTCGATCCAGTGAAAGCGCCACTGATTGAGCAGGATGCGCTCGCTCGACCGCAATAACGTGAGGCTCGCGCATTCCGTGCCATGGTACTCGGCGTTTGGCACGATCGCCGGCTCGCTCCAGCTCGCGCCCTGATCGGCGGAGCGAATGATCATGTTCGCGAATAGCGGATCTTGCGGGGGGTGCAGGATCAGGACCCGGCGCGGCGCCTTGTTGAAGACGACGAGCCAGTCACCGTTTGCCGCCGCGGCAATCTGCGGATGCGCGCTATAGGCGTGCGGGTCTCTGTGCAGGATCGCGTGAGCGGCCTCGCGCGCGTCGAT
>JBGPEQ010000249.1:0-6315 GCA_041482855.1 Dongiaceae bacterium
CCACCGGCCTGCATTTCGACGACGTGAAGAAGCTGCTGGAGGTGCTGCACGAGCTGGTGAACCAGGGCAACACCGTGGTGGTGATCGAGCACAACCTCGAAGTCATCAAGACCGCCGACTGGATCATCGACCTCGGCCCCGAGGGCGGCGACAAGGGCGGCCGCATCGTCGCCACGGGCACGCCCGAGCAGGTGGCGGCGGCGGAGAGCTACACCGGGCAGTACCTCGCCCCCTACGTCGGGCGCAGCGCCGCCAAGGCGAAGAAGCGGGCGTAGGGTGGCGGCCGCTCGAAATCGAGCGCTGGACCCCACGTCCAGCGGGCTTGCCCGCTGGACGCCCCGGCGGGCCGAACCCCATCTGGGGAGGGGTCCAACATGAAAACTCGAAATTCAAAGCTATCGTATTTAGCGTATTGATACGCAAATATTGTTTCTTCAACTCGGCGCACCATGCAGCAGCAAACTGTCTCAGCCGAGGGCCGCAATCACTTATCCACGATGTCCAAGACCGAGCCGCTAAAAACGACATCAGCGGCAAGAACATTGTACGAACTTATGTGATTTGGGTCAAGCGTTTTCCGCATCGGACGCTATCTCAATGCGCCGCGCGACCGTTAGGTCACGGGATATTCGTCGCGACAAGCGCGATGCAGACAAAGGCCGTCGCCAGCGCTGCGGCGGCGCGTCCCCAGCTCACTTTGTGGATCGCGGCGAACGACATCACCAGATAGTAGAAGGTTGCGCCAAGCATATAGAGAGTCAGCGGGCCGGCGACGGCGACGATGGTTACGGCCGAAACCGGTCGCTTCTCCAGCGCCGGCGTCGCCAGTGCCAGCATGCCCAGCAGCAGGATCGTCGTCAGCGGCAGAACGACCGCCGCGAAGCCCAGCGCCGCATTCACGGTGTCTTCGGCGCTGCCGGGAAGATTCGGTCGGGGCGCCTGGTCAGGGTCGGCGGAAGGTTTGGCGCTGGCCATCTGCCACCGGTCGAAGAGCTTGGCGACGAGATGGGCGGCAAGCGCCAGTGCCAGCACCACCAGGAGCGCCTCTAGGGGCAGCGCTTTCACTTCCTGACGCGTCAGCCAACCGGCGAACTCATCCGTCGCACCGTGCGGGCTCTGGATGTCGAAGCCCGAAATCGGCATGAGGACGACGGCGAGATATGCGGCACCGACGCCGGCGAGCAGGAACGACGTCAGATCGGATTGAACGCGGCCTGTCAGCGCATAGGGCGCGAAGGCGGCGCGCGGCGAGCGCAGAAAGCCGATGACGAAGTTCATGTAGGCCGGGAGGATATCCAGCAGACTCTTGATGGGGCCATCGTCCATGACCTTTTCTCCCTGCACGCTGGCGGATAGGCGCCTGCCTCTAGACCCTAGCACGGCCCCGGGCCGCTGCGCCGCCGGCGGGCATTCCGCCTTGACGATGCCTCAGCCTGAAGAGCGGCAAGCGACGTGCACAGGCCCATTCGATGGCGGCTCCGATCGGGAACTCTGGCCTTTGATTGACGCCGTCGTCCGGTCGTGCGCCTTTGATAGTCAGCCGACTTTGTACTTCGCGATCGCCTCAGCCCGGACGTCGGTGCCGGCGCCCGGCTCCTGGGGCACCAGCGCATGGCCCCGTTCAATGCGGACCGGACGCTCGAACACCGCCTCCAGCCAGGGGATATGCTCGAGCATGAGGCCGTGCGGGATGGCGGCCATCAGCTGAACGTCCAGCTGCATCATGTTGTGGGCGGCCGGCACGACCGGGAGGCCGAAGGCCCGCGCCAGCGCCGCCACCTCCATCCAGCCGCTGATGCCGCCGAGCTTGAGCACATCCGGCTGCGCGATGCCCAGGGCCCCCGCAACCATGAAGTCCCGGAACATGCGAATGTCGTACATCGTCTCGCCGGCCAGGATCGGCACCGCGGTCGCCTTCGCCAGCGCCGCATGGGCGACGACGTCGAAGGGATGCACGGGCTCCTCGAACCAGTAGATGTCGAACCTGGCGATCGCATCGATCGCCCGGCGCGCCGTCATGACGTCCCAGCGGCCGTTGGCGTCGACCATGATGGGATAGCCGGGGCCGACGGCGTTGCGCACCGCCGCAACCCGGGCGACGTCTTCCGCCAGGTCCGGCTTGCCGATCTTCATCTTGAAGCCGCGGAAGCCGGCGCGCTGGATCGCCTTGGCGTTTTCGACGAGCTCCGCCGCGGTGAAGCCGAGCCAGCCGCCGTTGGTGCTGTAGGCGGGAATGCGGTCGTCGTTGTAGCCGCCGAGCAGGCGCCACAGCGGCTGCCGGCACGACTTGGCGATGATGTCCCACAGCGCGATTTCGATCGCGGCAACGCCCTGGACCGCGACTCCGGTGATGCCGGTGAAGTGGCGGTCGAGATAAATCTCCTGCCACAGCCGCCTGACCATGAACGGGTCGCGGCCGACGAAGCGCGGCGCCAGATCCTTCGCCAGCAGGGTGACGAGCGACTCGCTGCCTTCGGCGATCGTGCAATTGTAGCCCCAGCCCGCCGGGCCATCGTCGGTCGCGACCCGCGCGGCGATCAAGTCCCAATAGGACAGGTCGGTCATGGCGTCGGCGACCTGCGGCGGCAGGGGCAGGCGCAGCCAGTGGACGTCGATGGTCGTGATGCGCATGGGAATCGTCTATTGGGCCGCAGCCGGCCGGAACAGGATGCGGCGGCTACGGTCGCAGACGGCGTCGTAGGCCGCCAGCGCCGCGCTGTCGAACTCGGCCTGCGGCCGGGGGTCGGTCTGGAAATGCCGGTACTTGTCCGCGCCGCGGACCAGCATCGCGCTGTCTTCGGCGCCGGCGGACTGCCGGACGGACGGCGAGATGAAGCGGATGGCGAAGCCGATGCGCGGCCGGGGCGACGGATTCGGATGCGAGCCGTGCACGATCTTGACGTGGTGCAGCGACATCTCGCCGGGACTGAGCATGAGATCGACCGCCGCTGTCTCGTCGACGGCGACGGCGACTTCCTGGCCGCGGCTCAGCATGTTGTGCGCGGCGAAGGTATCGCGATGCGCGACGATGTCCTTCTTATGCGTACCGGGCACCACGCGCATGCAGCCGTTGGCCGGCACGCTCTCGGTGAGGGCCACCCAGGCGGTCAGCACCTCCGGGGGATCCAGCCCCCAATAGGTCAGGTCTTGATGCCAGGAGACGAAATCGGGCGACGCCGGGCTCTTGGCGAAAATGCTGGAGGTCCAGACGAGGATGTCCGGTCCAAGCAGGCTCCCGACGGCGTCGAGGATAGCCGGCAGGCGCACGAGCTCGTCGAGGCAGCCGAACACCAGGTGCGCCTTCATCTTCAGCACGCGCTGAGCGGTCTCAGGCTGCAGCGTGCATGCCTGCTCCAGCCGCAGCCGATAGCCTTCGGCCTCACGCGGCGACAGAACGGGAATCGGCGCAACGAAACCTCGCTCTTCGAATTGCCGAACCTGCGCCGCCGAAAGCTTGTTCGCCACCGCCCCACCCTGTCGTCCTCCACGGACGACCGCGGAGCCGGATGAACGATAGCATCCTGCCCGCGCACCCGAAAGCCGGCACGGCGCAAACGAGGTCCCAAGACCGGCAACGAGCCGAACAAGCGGCGTTCGACTTCGCCGCGCCGTTCATCCGGGAATGCCTGCCATGCGCAGGTCCTGCTGCAACCGCGCCATCGCGGCGTCGTCGCGCGCCGGGATGTTGACGGCGCCGTGGCGGCGGCAGGTGTTCGTGCCGATCGCATGCGCAGGCGCCAGAGGGCGCCACTATTGCCCGCCCCGCCGTCCTCTCCGCTCGCGCGTGTAGCTCATGATCTCGGAGAACCCGAACAGCAGCAGCAGCACGCCCAGCACGACCTCGATGCCGGCGACGAGGCGAGCGATGTCGGTAGCCGGCGTGATGTCGCCGTAGCCGACGGTGGCCATCGTGACCATCGAGAAGTAGAGGCTCTCGGCGTAGGTGATGTCCCGCACCTCGCCGTGAATGCGGAAGTGCGAGGCGGTGCTGAGCTTGTCGAGAATGCGATAGATGCCGGCAAAGACGATGACGATCACCGAATAGAACGTCAGAAAGGCGAAGGCCGCGGCAGCCAGCCGGCTGATGCGGTCGAAGAACTCTTCGAACAGCAGGCCGGTGTCGATCAGAAAGGCCGACACGCCCGGACTGACCGCGAACACGACGACCGCAATGGCCAGCATGGCGCCGACGAAGGCCGTGTCGATGCCACGCGGCGACAAGGCCAGGCCCGGCACCAGGAAGGTGAGCGCGCCGATGGCGAAAACGGGTATCAGCCAGGACAAGGTGCCGGCGACGCCGCGACCCCCTTCCGACTCCGATATCGCGAGCACCGTGCGGATCCGTTCGCGCCGCAGCTGCACCCCTGCGATGAAGCCGAGTATCGGCAACGCGAAACCGATTTCGAGCGCCGGAACGCTCACCGAGCGAAAGTTGGACTCGACGAAGAACTGAAAAATGCAGGCATAGACGCCAAGCGCATTGGCGAGGGCGATCACGAAGAACTGGCTGCCGGGAAACGCAACGTAGAAATAGGCGACGGCGACGGTCACCATCCCGAACAAGACCAGCACGAACCACCACCCACTGAGATCGAAGCTGGCGACCGCAATCAGCCCGATCAGGCAGAAGGTGAACAACATGCCGCGGAACCAAGTTCGGTTGGGCGATTTCCTGTCTGGCATCATGAGATCCGGCGACCGGTTGCGTGCGTGGCGATAGCGACCCGTGACGGGTTGGCATCCGACCTTGCGAACCCGTCACGGCGATGAGACTGCCTGCCGGCTATCATACGAGATCGCCGGCGCTGCGTCTCCTCGCACAGCTGCCGCGGCGAGGCCGTTGACGGGTTACAGCAGCTGTTTCTCGAACGGATATTTCGACAGCACCTCGATACCGCTGTCGGTGATCAGCACCTGCTCCTCCAGCTTCACGCCCTCGCGGCCGCCTTCGCTGCCGGTGAAGCTTTCGACGCACAGCGTCGTGCCGGCTTCGAGGACGCCGTCATAGCCGCGGTCGTCGAAGTCCGGCCAGTACTTGATCGACGGATATTCGTCGGCGAGGCCGACGCCATGGATCATGCTGGAATAGCGGTTCGACAGGAACTCGGCGGGGATCGGCCAGCTCTTCTCGGAGATCTCGCGGAAGGTCATGCCCGGCTTCAGGATGCTCATGTTGTGCTGGATCTGCTCGTAGGCCGTGGCGTAGAGCCGGCGCTGCTCGTTGCTCGGCTTGCCGCTGCTGAGCCAGGAGCGCGAGATATCCGAGCAATAGCCGTAGGGGCCGATCAGGTCGGTGTCGAAGCAGACGAGCTCGCCAGCCTCGATCTTGCGCATCGAGCATTCGCGGAACCACGGATTGGTGCGCGGGCCGGAGGAGAGCAGGCGCGTCTCGATCCACTCGCCGCCCAGACTGATGTTGGTGGCGTGCAGCTTGGCCCACAGCGCGTTCTCCGTGATGCCCGGCTGCAGGACCTCCTGCATGGCGCGGCAGCCCGCCTCGCATACCGCCAGGGACGCGCGCATGAGCACGATCTCCTCCGGCGATTTGATGACGCGCGCATGCTCGGCGATCGGCAACGCATCCATCACCTCCAGCTGGTTCGCCCTGAGGCCGTCGATCCCCAGATGCGACAGGCGGTCGACGGCGATGCGCCTGTTCCCGCCGCCGTGGCGCCGCATGAGATCGGCGATCTCGTCGCCGAAGCGGCGCGCCTCCTCCTCGGCATAGGGACCGGCCGCGAAATAGTAGAAGGTGGGCATGACGCGGTACTCGTCGACTGTCGGCAGGCCCTCCGCCAGGAACGGGTGGTTCGCGTAGTCGAACAGCACGACCGGCCCTTCGAGCGCCACGAAGACGCAGCGCGTTTCATAGTGCGAGCACCAGACCTGCATGTTCGTGGCGTCGGTGGCGTAGCGGGTATTGATCTGGTCGAACAGCAGCAACCCCGCCACGTCGCGCTTCCTCATCTCGTCGCGCAGGCGGCCGAGCCGATAGCGGCGGACGGCGTTGAGATCGGCCGGTGCCTCCGTGTACTCCATCGCGCCGTGCTGGCGCGCGATCTTGTCGCCTGCCGCCGCTTTACCCATGCGATAATTCATGCCGTCCCCCTGCCCGTCGATTGCGCGCGTTGAGCAGGCGCGCCGTTCGTTGCGGCGCCATCCTGTACCGGGATCGGCGGACAGGCAACGGCGGTCGGTCGTTGGAACAGGCAATCGCATGAACAACCGAACTCCCCGCATTCGCGCTACGCGGTTCACAGATCTCTGGTCACCCGGACATCACAATTGCTGCAACACCATCCTGCGTCCTTCGAC
>JBGPEQ010000250.1:0-6289 GCA_041482855.1 Dongiaceae bacterium
CAACTCATCCGGCAGTCCCAGCGCCTTCAATACATAGGAAGGCTCGACCGCCGCCGAGGTGCAGGCCGATCCCAACGACAGCGACAGCTCCGGCACCTCGGCCAGCAGCGCCTGGCCGTCGATCCCGGGGAAGCCGATGTTCAGATTGCCCGGCAAACGGCGCTCCGGATCGCCGTTGAGCACGAGCTCCGGCAGCGCCCGCGTCAGCCCGCGATAGAGGCGGTCGCGCAACTGCCGCAGCCGCGCCGCCTCGGCCGCCATCTCCGCGCCGGCGATCGCGCAGGCCTCGCCCAGCCCGACGCAGAGCGGCGCCGGCAGCGTACCCGAGCGGATGCCGCGTTCCTGCGCTCCCCCGTCGAACAGCGGCTCCAGCCGCACCCGGGGACGCCGCCGCAGATAAAGGGCGCCGATGCCCTTGGGACCGTAGATCTTGTGGCCGGAGATGCTGAGCAAATCGATCTTCATGGCCTCGACGTCGATCGGCACCTTGCCGACGGCCTGGGCGGCATCGCTGTGGAACAACACGCCGCGCGCGCGGCAGAGCGCCCCGATCTCCGCCAGGGGCTGCACCACCCCGATCTCGTTGTTGGCCGCCATGACCGAGACCAGCGTGGTCGGCCGCTCGTCGAGCGTGCGCGCCAGCAGATCGAGATCGACGAGGCCGTCGGGGCGCACCGGCAGCAGCACGACCTCGACGCCCTCCTCGCCCAGGCGGCGCACGCTCTCGAGTACACACTTATGCTCGGTCACATAGGTGACCACGCGCCGCCGCGTCTCGCCCTTGAATCGGAGGGCGCCCTTGATCGCCAGGTTGTTCGACTCGGTGGCGCCGGAGGTGAAGACGATCTCGCGCTCGTCGGCCCCAATCAGCCGCGCCACCTGATGGCGCGCCGCCTCCACCGCCGCGGCCGCCTCCTTCCCATGGGAATGGCTGGTCGAATGGGGATTGCCGAACTTCTCCGTGAAGTAGGGCAGCATCGCCGCCACCACCCGCGGGTCGGTCGGCGTGGTCGACTGGTAGTCGAGATAGATCGGCAGCTTCGGCTGGTTGCGGCCGTCGGTCTTTGTCGCCACGTCGTTCATCGCCGCCGCCCTATGCCGCCGTCAAGCTGCCGACGGCGCGATTGCGCGCCGCCAGCGCGCACCAAACTTCGAGGAAGCGATCGACATCCTCCGCCGTGCTCCGCCAACCCAGGCTGATGCGGATGGCGCTGCCGGCCGTTGCCGCGTCGGCACCCATTGCGCGCAGGACATGCGAAGGCTGCACCTTCCCCGACGAACAGGCCGAGCCGGCGCTGACCGCCACGCCCGCAAGATCGAGCGCCATCACCTGCACCTCGCTGGTCACGCCCGGCAGGGCCAGGCAGCTGGTGTTGGAGAGACGCGCCGCATCGCGCCCGAACACGATGGCGCTGGGCACGGCCGCAATGGCGCGCCGCTCCAGATCGTCGCGCAGATCGGCGAGTCTAACCATCGCACCAAGCTCGGCAGCGACGATCTCCGCAGCGACCCCGAAGCCGACGATGCCCGCCAAGTTCTCCGTGCCGGCGCGCCGCCCGCGCTCCTGCCCGCCGCCGCGCTGCTGCGCCGCGAGGTTGACGTGATCGGCGACGATGAGCGCGCCGACGCCCGCCGGCCCTCCGAGCTTGTGCGCTGACACCGTCATCAAATCGACGCCGAGCGCATTGATATCGACGGCGACCTTGCCGGCCGCCTGCACGGCATCGCAGTGGACGAGCGCGCCGCGTGCATGGGCGATACGCGCCGCTTCGGCAACAGGCTGGATCACGCCGGTCTCATTGTTGGCCAGCATGATCGCCACCACCGCCGGTTCCGCCCGCGCAGCCAGCATGCACTCCAGCGCGGCCAGATCGACGACGCCGCGGCGGTCCACAGGTATCGTCTCCGCGTCCGTAGCCTTCAATACCGAGTCATGCTCGATCGCCGTGACGAGAACCCGCTCCCGCCCGGCTCCTGCCAGGGCCAGGTTGTTGGCTTCGGTGCCGCCGCTCGTGAATGCCACCTGCGCCGGCCGCGCGCCGACGAGCGCGGCGACCTGCTCGCGCGCCGTCTCCAGCCGCGCCCGCGCGGCGCGGCCGAAGCCGTGCACCGACGACGGATTGCCGACTGTCGCCAGCGCTTCTGCGATGGCTTCGGCCACCGCCGGTCGCACGGGTGTCGTCGCGTTGTAATCGAGATAAGTGGGGCGTCCCATGGCCGCCTCAGAATCGCATGCCGTGCGCGGCTATCAACCGTTTTGTGGCGGGTTCGCCGGCGGAGTCTGTTCTGTTAGCGAACTGCCGGGCAGGGCGTCCGCGCCGTTGCGGCCGGCGGCCTGCGTCTCCAGCTGGTCGATGCGGGCTTGCAGGCGGGAGACCTGGTCCATCAGCCCATCGATCGCCCGCGCCACCGGATCGGGGGCCTCCACCGTGGGCGTGCCATAGGCGCGGAACTCCTGGCTCTTGCCGCGCGGCACCGCGACCTTGGCCGGGATGCCCACCACCGTCACGCCGGCCGGCACGTCCGCCACCACCACGGCATTGGCGCCGACCCGCGCGCCCTCGCCCACCGTGATGGGTCCGAGCACCTGGGCGCCGGAGCCGACGATGACGCCGTTGCGCAGGGTCGGGTGGCGCTTGCGGTGGATCTGCGCCGCCGAATTCACCGATGGCGCAACCCCGCCCAGGGTGACGCCCTGATAGAGCGTCACATCGTCGCCGATCTCCGCCGTCTCGCCGATGACCAGGGCCATGCCGTGATCGATGAACAGCCGGCGGCCGATCACCGCGCCGGGGTGGATATCGATGCCCGTTAGGAAGCGTCCGAAGTTGGCGATGACGCGGCCCATGAGCAGCCAGCCGCGCCGCCAGAACCAGTGGGCGAGCCGATAGAACATGAGCGCCTGGAACCCGGGATAGGCGATCACGACCTCGAATCGGGAGCGGGCCGCCGGGTCGCGGGCCATCATGGAATCGATTTCGTCGCGAAGCGTCTTGAAACTCATGGGACCGGCCATGCTAGTATCTGCCGCGCCGCGGATCGCGCTGCGGCGAAAGTCGGCTCACGGCAAGCGCTTAAGCTCGCATATAATATGTCCGACTAAATTGGTCAAGTTTAGCGAGCGGTCGCCCGGCGGTGGCCGACAGCAAACTTGGCCGGCGCGGGCGTCGGCTCCCGGCGTCTTTTGAGGTCTTAGGTAAAGGTATCACCAGAAATGCCTGAAGTCATTATCAACGGCCCCGCGGGACGAATCGAGGGCCGCTATCAGCATGGCAAGCAGACGAGCGCTCCCATCGCAGTCATGCTGCATCCGAACCCCCAGCATGGGGGCACCATGAACAACAAAGTCGTTTACGCCCTGTTCCAGGCCTTCCAGCGCCGGGGCTTCGCGGTCCTGCGGTTCAACTTCCGCGGCGTCGGCCGCTCCCAGGGCAAGTTCGACCGCGGTGAGGGCGAGCTGAGCGATGCGGCGTCGGTGCTCGATTGGCTGCAGGGCTACAACCCCAACGCCAGCGCCTGCTGGATCGCCGGCTTCTCGTTCGGGGCCTGGATCGGCATGCAGCTCTTGATGCGGCGGCCGGAGATCAGCGGCTTCATCTCGGTGTCGCCGCCCGCCAACATGTACGATTTCGGCTTCCTGGCCCCCTGCCCCTCCTCGGGCCTGGTGCTGCAGGGCGACAGCGACGACATCGTGCCGCAGGAGTCGGTCAGCAAGCTCGTGCAGAAGCTCTCGCACCAGCGCGACATCCAGATCGACTACCGCATCGTCGAGGGCGCCAACCACTTCTTCCACGACCGCATCGACCAGATGGCGTCCGAAGTCGACGACTACCTGGCCACGGTCATGCGCCCGCGCCGGGCCAAGGCCGCCGTCCGCTAGGCGAGATCCTAACGTCCGGATGCCGGATGGAGTTCGCCGCCCGTGATCGGGCGGCTGACCCCGGTCGTCGTCGGCAGGCTGAGCGGCAGACCGCGCAGGGAGCGCACCGCCAGATAGGCGAAGGCCTGCGCCTCCAGGGCGTCGCCGTCCCAACCCACGGCTTCGACCGGCGCGACCGGAGCGCCTAGGATCTGGACGAGCGCCTCCATGATCGCCGGATTGTGCCGGCCGCCGCCGGCGACCAGCCAGCGATTGACCGGGCGGGCGAACAACCTCTGCGCCTGCGCCACCGCCGCGGCCGTGAATGCGACCAAGGTCGCCGCGCCATCGGCGGCGCTCAGGCGTTCGAGCGGCGCCGGATCGAAGGCGTCGCGGTCGAGCGATTTCGGCGCTGGCCGCTCGAAATAGGGATGGTGCAGCAGCGCCGATAGGGCGCCGGCATCGACTCTTCCGCTACCGGCAAGCGCGCCGCCGATGTCGGCGGGACGGCCGGTATGGCGCAGCGTCCAGTCGTTGAGCATGGCGTTGCCCGGCCCGGTGTCTAAGGCGACGAGTTCGCCCTCGACGCCGTCCTCGCCGATCCAGGTGACATTGGCGACGCCGCCGATGTTGAGCACGGCGAGCGGCCGCGGCAGCGCCGCCGCCAGCGCGGCGTGGAACAGCGGCACGAACGGCGCCCCCTGCCCGCCCGCCGCGACATCGGCGCTGCGAAAGTCATTCACCACGTCGATCCCCGTCAGCCGCGCCAGCAGCGCCCCATCGCCGATCTGCCAGGTCCGGCTGCGCTCAGGCTCATGCAGGATCGTCTGGCCGTGAAAGCCGATGACATCGACGTCGCCCGGCGCGATGCTCGCCCGCGCCAGGAGATCTCGAACGGCGTGCGCATGCCGCTCGGTCAGCTCGCGCTCGACCGCCGCGACGTCGCCGCGTCCGCCCAGCACGGACCGGAGCCGGTCGTGGAACGCCGCGTCGTAGGGCTCGCTCAACCACAGCCCGCAGCTGATCGCTGCCCGGCCGTCGGTCTCCACCAGCGCGGCATCGACCCCGTCGCAGGAGGTGCCGCTCATCAGGCCGAGGGCGAGGAGACGATCTTTGCTGGGCATTTCACTTGAAGCGTCGGAACAACCGCGTGCGCCGCTCGTTTGAGCCTTACGATCGATTGTGTTACATGACGCGGCCCCTGCTGCAAGCACGGCCCGGAGGAGAGCGCTTGGTGAGCGCACAACTGAAGTCCGACTTCCTGCGCGAGATCGTCGACCGCGGGTTCATGCATCAATGCACGGACCTGGCGGAGCTCGACGCGCTGGCCGCGCGCAAGATCGTCACCGCCTACATCGGCTTCGACGCCACCGCCGACAGCCTGCATGTCGGCAGCCTCGTCTCCATCATGCTGCTGCGCCTGCTTCAACGCACAGGCCACCGGCCCATCGTGCTGATGGGCGGCGGCACCACCAAGATCGGCGATCCCTCGTTTCGCGACGAGTCGCGCAAGCTGCTGAGCGAAGAGCAGATCGCCCGCAATATCGCGGGCATCCAGAAGATCTTCTCCCGCTTCCTCACGTTTGGGAACGGGCCGACGGATGCCGTCATGGCGAACAACGCCGATTGGCTGGACAGGCTCGAATACATCCCGTTCCTGCGCGACTACGGCAGCCACTTTTCGGTCAACCGCATGCTGTCGTTCGACAGCGTGAAGCTGCGGCTCGAGCGCGAGCAGTCGCTGAGCTTCCTCGAATTCAACTACATGATCCTGCAGGCCTACGACTTTCTCGAATTGTCGCGGCGCCAGCAATGCGTCCTGCAAATGGGCGGCTCCGACCAATGGGGCAACATCGTCAACGGCGTCGAACTCGGCCGCCGCATCGACGAGCGCACGCTGTTCGGTCTCACGACGCCGCTGATCACCACGGCGGCGGGCGCCAAGATGGGCAAGACCGCCGCCGGCGCGGTCTGGCTCAACGCCGATCGCCTCAGTCCCTACGACTACTGGCAATATTTTCGCAATACCGACGATGCCGACGTCGGCCGCTTCCTGCGCCTGTTCACCGATCTGCCGCTCGCGCAGATCGCACGGCTGGAGGCCCTGCGCGGCGCCGAGATCAACGACGCCAAGGTCGTGCTGGCGAACGAGACGACCACGCTCGCCCACGGCACCGAGGCCGCCGCCGCCGCCGCCGAGACCGCGCGGCGCACTTTCGTGGAGGGCACCATCGGAGGCGACCTGCCGACGCTCGACCTGCCGCGCGCCGAGCTGGAGCGCGGCATTCCCGTCTTCCAGCTGATCGCTCGCAGCGGCCTCGCCGCCAGCACCGGCGAGGCGCGGCGCCTGATCAAGGGCGGGGGCGCCCGGCTCAACGACACGGCCGTCGCCGACGAGACCCGGCTGGTGACGCTTGCGGACGTTGATGC
>JBGPEQ010000251.1:0-6285 GCA_041482855.1 Dongiaceae bacterium
CTTCGACAAGCTCAGGATGAGGTGCCTTCTTTGTGCCACCAAGAAATGCCCTCATCCTGAGCTTGTCGAAGGACGCAGGCTGAGCATGCAGGCCAAAGATGTGCGAATCCCGGGGGCGCTTCGCGGTTGAGAAGACGCGCTTCCGCTGTCGTGTCGTCGGATACTAGGCCGTCGCCCGCCGAACTGGCGGCATCGGAAATAATTCCTTGCCGGACTTGAGGGGCACGGTCGCCGGCCGTGCGCGGCTGCCGGGCACCGCGAGCAGGCGAGGCGGCGTCTTCGCCGCCGCCGGCGGCGCGACTTCCTCCCGGAGCCAGCGCACGAACACGCCGACCTTGGGCATCAGGGTCTTCGACTCGGGATAGACGACGTAGTAGGCGAGCGAGAGCGGTAGCGTCAGCTCGAACGGCGCGACCACGCGTCCGGCGGCCAGGTCCGCGGCCGCGATCGTCGACTTCGCGAGCGCGATGCCCTGGCCCAGGACGGCTGCCTCCAGCACCAGGCCCGACTGGTTGAAGCGCGGCCCGCGGGTGGCGTCGACGCCCTCGACGCCTGCCGCCTTCAGCCACATTTCCCAGGTCGGGCAGGAGGCGTCGTCATCCGGGCTGTCGTCGTGCAGCAGCGTGTGGGAGCGCACGTCCGCGAGCGTTCGCGGCGGGTTCGGCCTCGCCAGCAGCTTCGGGCTGCAGACGGGAACGACGGCCTCGCTGATCAGCCGTTCCGACGCGAGCCCGGGATAGCGGCCCGATCCGTAGCGGATGGCGACGTCGACCTCGCCGCCGGCGAAGTCGACCAGCTGCATCGAGGCGGAGACCCGCACGTCGATGTCGGGATGGATGGCCTTGAACCGCTCCAGCCGCGGCAGCAGCCACTTGCTGGCGAAGGACGGCGCCACGCTCACGGTCAGTACGCCGCTGCGGCCGGCGACGCTGATGCTGTCGATGGCGGTGGAAAGGCCTTCGAACGCCGCGCGAATGCCGGGCAGGCAGGCCCCGCCGGCCTCGGTCAGCACAAGCTGGCGATTGACGCGCTGAAAGAGCGCGACGCCCAGATGGTCCTCCAGCATCTTCACCTGGTGGCTGACGGCGGCGGGCGTGACGCCCAGCTCCCCGGCGGCCCTGGTGAAGCTCAGATGGCGCGCAGCTGCTTCATAGCTGCGCAGGGCATTGAGCGGCGGCAGGCGGCGAAATGGCCTCATGTGACTCCTCCTTGCGGCAGGGGGCGGCAGCAAGATCGTCAACGATGTTCGGAGAGGGCGCTCGTGGCGCTCATTCGTCGTCGCGGTCGCGGCGTGCGTGAATTTGAAGAGTTGATCTCCACTTTGGCCCTCATTCGATCGCAGCACGAGGGCAACAAAATACCCCGGCGCATTCGTGAAATGCCAAAGACCGGGGTTCCACCTCCCGACCTTTTAGCAACTTGTTTAACGTGGCTGCAAGCCGGTCGGCTCAAATGACCACGGCAGGACATCTACGGTGAGCGCGAGCGAAAGTCAAGCGGTTCGGGCTGCTGGCGTGTTCGAGTCGCGTTCGCGGCAGCGACCGAGTCCGCGGCCTTGAACCACAGAGGCACAGAGACACAGAGGTTCACAGAGAGAGACAGCCAGGATTGAAACCGCCGATGAACGCCGACAAGAATTCCTGCGCGCCTTCGGCGCGCAATCAACTTATCTGCGTTAGTCCCTTCTAGTCGGCGTTCATCTGCGGTCCCTTTCTTCTCTGTGCACCTCTGTGTCTCTGTGCCTCTGTGGTTCAAGGCCGCATACTCGATCTTCGCCGCGGCTAATGCACGGCCGCGTACATGATCTTCTCCTCCGTCGCGTCCTCCGGCGAGAGTTCTTCGACGATGCGCCCCTGGCGGCAGACGAGGATGCGGTCGGAGAGGTTCATGATCTCCGGCAGATAGGACGAGATCACCACGACGGCGAGGCCGTCGTCGGCGAGCGCGTTGATGAAATGATGGATCTCGGCGATGGCGCCGACATCGACGCCGCGCGTGGGCTCGTCGAAGATGACGATGCGCGGCTTCTGCACCAGGCCCTTGCCGATCACGACCTTCTGCTGGTTGCCGCCCGACAGCTCGATCACCTTGGCGTTGTCGGTGATGGCGCGGATGTTGAGCTTGCCGCTCCATTCGCCCGCCAGTGCCCGCATCTCGCGCCGGCTGACATAGGCGGCCTTCTCGAGTCCGGCTGCGAGCAGGCCGGCATAGAGGTTCTCCGCGATCGACATGGTCTCGAAGAAGCCTTCGGTCTTGCGGTCCTCCGTCACGTAGACGATGCCGTCCTTCACCGCCGGCGCCGGCACGCGGTAGCGCACGGGACGGCCGCGGACCTCGACGTCGCCGCCGTGCAGGAAGTCGCGCTTGTAGATGCCGGAGACGATCTTGAAGGTCTCGGTGCGGCCGGAGCCGATGAGCCCGAACACCCCGGTGATCTGCCCGTCATAGATCGAGAAGGAGTTGTTGCGGACCAGATTGCCCATGGAGATGTCCTGCACGCTCAGGACCTTCTCGCCGCGCGGGCGCAGTTGGTTCGCGGTCCGCCGGGCCTTGTAGATCTCCGTCGACAGCGAGCGCCCGACCATGGCGCGGATGACGCTGTCGCGGTCGAATGTAGAAGTGTCGTTCGTCACCACATGCTCGCCGTCGCGCAGGATGGTGATGCGATCGGAATGGGCGAGCGCCTCCTCCAGCGCGTGCGAGATGAAGACAATGGAAACGCCGCGCTGCTTCAAGCGCCGCATAAGCGTGAAGAAATGCCGTTTCTCCTCCGGCGTCAGCGACGATGTCGGCTCGTCGAAGATGATAACCTCGGCATTGTGTTTGACCGCGCGGGCGATCTCCACCATCTGCCGCTTGGCGGTGCCGAGCGTGGCGACCGTCGCCGTCGGATCGACGGGGAAGTTCAGGGATTGCAGGAACTGCTGCGCGGAGATGTAGATGCCGCGCAGGCGGTTGAGGAAGCTCTCGCTGCCGAGATAGAGGTTCTGCGCCACCGTCATGGACGGCACCAGGCTGGTCTCCTGGAACACCATGGCGATGCCGGCCTGCAGCGCCTGGGATGGCGTTGCGAATTTCACCGGCTGGCCGCGGTGGAGCATGCGCCCCGCCGTCGGCTCGACCACGCCCGCCATGATCTTGGTCAGCGTCGACTTGCCGGCGCCGTTCTCGCCGAGCAGCGCGTGGATCTCGCCAGGGCGCAGATCGAAGTCGATGTCCTTGATGGCGGGCGCGCCGTGATAGGCCTTCGTGACCTTCTGCATCTCGATGATGGGATTCACGGCATCACCGCGAGGCCGAGGATGGCGTTGCCGCCCTTCGACGTGACGAGCACGCGTCGATCCTGCTCGATCGCGCTGGTGATCCCGTGGCGCCGCCCGTTGGCGCGGCTATGGAAGCTGGCGACCGGCCGCAGGTTGCGGTCGAGGCGCACCACCAGGCCGTAGGAACGGCTCGGCGACCACGGCTTGTGGATGCCCATCGTCTTCACGCCGCCGCATTGCAGCGGCTCGAGGAACTCGGCGCCCGAAGACAGCGCCGGCGCGATCCAATGCGCGCGCTCGACCTCCCGCATCATATCGCCGCGGTAGTCGTCCTCCTCCAGCACGAACTCGATCAGCCGGTTGCGCGGTGCGAACAGGCAGAGCCAAGCGCCGCCGTCCGCGCCCGCCGACAGCCGCGCCGGATAGCCCGGCAGCTTCGTGAGCACCGGCTCGGTCGCGCCGCCCTCCGTCCCGATGCGCACCAGCCGATGCCGCCAGCTCTCGGCCACGACGATGCCGCCGCCCGGCGCGTTCGGCAGGACTCCATAGGGAAAGGCGAGATCGCCGGCGAGCTTGCTTGCGCGTCCGGCGGCGAGATCGACGCGCCAGAGCGAGCCGCTCGCATTCTTGCTCATGAGGTCGACCACCCAATCCGACGGGCGATGGGCGGATGAGCCCTGGCAGATGACGAGCGTACCGGCGTCGGCGAAGGCAAGCGCGGTCGGGCAGGCGAGACCGCCGAAATCCGTGGGGGTCAGCGTCTTGCGGTCGAACGTGCCGTCCTTGATCAGGATGCGGCCGTCGTCGAGCGCGATGGCGATGGCGCCGTCGGGCGAGCAAGCCAGCGCGCTGACCGGCGTATCGAGGCGCGCGACCGCCAGCGGAGCGGCTTCACCGTATGCGGGAAGTCTGAGCAGATCGCTGCCGCTGGAATAGAATACGTGCCCGCTGGCGGCGGCCAGATTGTCGGGCGCCGCTGCCTCCAGCAGCTCGGTCGCGCTGTCGTCGAGCGCCGTGTTGGGCCGGAGCGCGCCGTCCATCGGCGGGATCGTCACGGCCTGGCCGCGGAAATAGCCGAGCAGGGAATCGAGCCTCATGCGCTCGCTCCCCAATAGGAGCGCGGTCCTGTCCAGGTCGGATCGGCGCCGGGGATGCGGTAGCGGCCGACGCGGTTGTTGAGGATGCCGCCGACATAGAGATGGCCCTTGTGCTCGCGCATGGACGTGACCATGGGATGGCTGGCGCCCGTGAGGTCGCCGAGCGTCTCGACGATGCGGCCGCTCTCGTCGAACTTCACGACGCCGCCGGTGTTGATGTTCGGGAACAGCCATTCGTCCTGTGGCAGGCTCCGGGTCATGCGCTTGCGCATCCCGGGATGGCGGAGCGCCAGGTCGAAGCTCGGCGTGCGCATGCCGAGCCAGGCCATCCAGTAGGTGCCGTCGGAGGCGCGGTTGATGTTGTCGGGATAGCCGGGCATGTCCTTGATGACGCATTCGAACCGGCCGGCCTTGGGCCCGTCGAACCAATAGCGATGCACGCGGCAGGCCCAGGATTCCGCCAGGAACAGCGACTTCCCGTCATGCGCCATGCAGACGCCGTTGGCATAGCGCAGCTTCTCGAGAACGGTCGTGGTCTTACCGGTTTTGGGGTCATAGCAGAGCAGACGGCCGGTCGGCCGGCACTCGATCGAATCCAGCGCCCATTCGTGGGCGTCGTAGCGCGTCGTGGAATCCGTGAAGAAGATCCGCCCGTCGGGCGCGATGTCGCAATCGTTGGGATCGCGCAGGCGCGCATCGTCGACGATGGAGGTCCAGGAACGCTTCGTCTCGGCCGAGAGTTTGGTCACTTCGCCGTTCCCTGAGATGGAATAAAGGCCCATCGCGCCGACGCAGGAGATGAGATTGCCGGCGCGATCGAAGGCGAGACCGAGCGGGAAGCCGCCGGTATGGGCGAAGACCTCCGAGCGTTTGTAGTCCGGGGCGAAGAAGCGGATGATCTCGCCGTGGCGCGTGCCGCAATAGAGGTGATCGTCGCGGTCCAGCGCGACGTCTTCCGGCCCTTCCAGCTCGCCGAGGCCGATGTATTCCGTTTTGGCGAGTCGATTGTCGAGCGCATAGGGGCTGCCGGAGCCGGGCACGGCGGATTGCGCCTCGCCCATCCGGTGATGGACCGGCGTCACGTAGACCTCGTCCAGCACCTTGTGCCGGTTCTTCAGCCAGCGGACGTCGAGCGTCACGGCGACGCCCAGCATCAGGCCCAGCACCATCTGATTGGCGCCGGAGGCGAATCCGAGACGGATGAGTCCGTTGGTCAGAACCAGCACGATGATGGCGCCCATGACGCCCTTGGCGATCGAGCCGCGCCCGCCGCCGAGGCTGTTGCCACCGACCACGGCGGCGGTCAGCGCCGCGATCTCCAGACCGGCGCCGGTGCCCGGCCCCGCGCCGCTCAGGCGGCAGGCGATCAGGAAACCGGCCAGGCCGCAGCAGAGGCCGGAAATCACGTAGGTCACGAACACGGTGCGCTGCACGCGGATGCCGGAATTGTAGGCCGAGCGTCGCGAGCCGCCGACCGCGAGAATGTGCCAGCCGGGACGCGACCGCGTGATGACGACATGGGCGATGATGGCGATGACGACGGCGGAGAGGACGGCGATCGAGAAGCCATGGACCGTGCCGTCGCCGATGAAATCCCAGAGATCCGAGGACATCATCGAGGTTTGAATCGCCGTGCCGTAATCGACCACCAGAATGTCGAAGACCGCGCGGCCTATGATCAGGGTGACGAGCGTGGTCAGGAATGCGCGCAGGCGCATATAGCCGACCAGGTAGCCGTTGAGGCAGCCGAAGGCGAGGCCGGTCAGCATGGCGGCTACGAAGGCGACCCAAGCCGGCTGTTCGAGGATGAGAAAGCTGCCGACCGCGGCGAAATTGGCGAGGGCGAAGATGGACCCCACCGAGAGATCGATGCCGCCACCCAGCATGACAATGGTAAGGCCCGTCACCACGATGGAAAACTCGCC
>JBGPEQ010000252.1:0-6247 GCA_041482855.1 Dongiaceae bacterium
AAGCGATTGGGGACCTTGATGATGCAATCTTCGACAGTTACTCGCGCCATTGCTAACCAAACTCCAATGTGCAACAGAAGTGGATGATTTCTCTCAATATATTGACGGCACCCCGGCAACGCAAGGCGGATCGGCGGAAGTGTCGCAGACGGCGGCCGCTATTCACTGGCGGCCAGCGGCCGAATCGACTGTTCTGCCGGCAGGGCGCGGATCATCTCGGACAGGGTGCGGCCATCGCCGGGATGGCGCCAATCGGGTGCGACATCCGCCAGCGGCAGGAGCACGAAGGCCCGCTCATGCAGGCGCGGATGCGGCAGGAGCGGCGGTGCGTCCGTCCGCACGAGATCGCCGTAGGCAATGAGATCGAGATCGAGGATGCGCGCGGCACCGACCTCGCGGCGCTCGCGGCCGAAGCGGCGCTCGGTCTCGTGCAGCAAGGCGAGGAGATCGCCGGGCGGCAGCGACGTCTCGACAACCGCGACCCCGTTTACGAACCAGGGCTGATCCGACAGCGGAACCGGCGCGGACTCGAACCAGCGGGAGCGCCGGATGATCCGCAGGCCGCGCCGGGACAGTTCCGCCAGCGCTGCCTCGCAGGTCGCCCGTGGCGGCCCGAACTCGGAGCTTGGTAAATTGGATCCAATCGCGATCAGAATGCGGTCCGGCAAGGCCTTGCTCCAACGCGGATTTTTCGCTTCCCGTCCACCGTTAACGAATGTTAAGGTTAGCGAAACAATAAAGAAAAAATTCGACGAAATAACGATAAATCAAGAATTTGTGGGTAGGGTCTCTACCAGTCATTGAGACCCAAATCATTCCGAGGCACCGCGTGATGAAATTTTACCCGACTGAGCGCATTGGTTTGTTCATCGACGGCGCCAACCTGTACGCCGCAGCGCGTGCGCTGGGCTTCGATATCGACTATAAGAAACTCCTGCACCTCTTTGCCGATAAAGCGAATTTGATCCGGGCGTTTTACTACACCGCCCTCATCGAGGACCAGGAATACTCCCCCATCCGTCCGCTCGTCGACTGGCTCGACTACAACGGCTACACCATGGTCACCAAGCCGACCAAGGAGTTCACGGACGCCTCCGGCCGCCGCAAGATCAAAGGCAATATGGACATCGAATTGGCGATCGATGTCATGGAGATGGCCGAGCGCCTGGACCATGTCGTGCTGTTCTCGGGCGACGGCGACTTCCGTCGTCTGGTCGAAGCCGTCCAGCGCAAGGGCGTCCGCGTGACCGTGGTGAGCACGATCCGTTCCTCCCCGCCGATGGTGGCCGACGAGCTGCGGCGCCAAGCCGATGTCTTCGTCGAACTCGACGACCTCGCCGGCAGCATCGCCCGCATGCACCAACATCCGAAACCGGCGGTCGGCGGAAACGGCAACGACGATGACGTGGCGGCCGGCTCACGATAGGGTGCTCGGCCTGTAACCGGGCCGAGATCGTGACAGCCGAACCGCTTCCTTCAGAACCCCCGCCGGATTGCCCCCTCTGCCCCCGCCTGGCGGCGTTTCGGGCCGCCAACCGGGTCGCCTACCCGGACTTTCACAATGCACCCGTTGCCAGCTTCGGCACGCCAGACGCCGAATTGCTGATCGTCGGACTGGCGCCCGGCTTGAAGGGCGCCAACCGCACCGGCCGCCCATTCACGGGCGACTATGCCGGCGACCTGCTCTATCGCACCCTGCTCGATTGCGGGCTGGCGGCCGGCAGCTACGACCGGCGCCCCGACGACGATCTCAGGTTGGTGAACTGCCGGGTCACCAATGCCGTTCGCTGCGTGCCGCCGGAGAACAAGCCGACGCCGGCGGAAGCGCGTACCTGCCGGGGATTCCTCGAAGGCGAGATCCGGAGTCTCACCGCGCTCAAGGCCATTCTCGCCCTCGGGCGCTTGGCCCACGATGCCGTCGTGGCGGCGAGCGGCGGTCGACCATCCGCGTTCCGCTTCTCCCACGGCGCCGCGCACGAGCTGCCCAACGGCTTGCGGCTCGTCGATAGCTACCACTGCTCGCGCTACAACACGCAGACCGGGGTGCTGACGGCGGCGATGTTCCAGGAGGCCGTCGCGACGGCGCAGGGTCACATCACGGCTGCCCGACGACCGAGAGGTGGAGTCCGCGCGATATGATCTGAAAGCGGCGATGCTCGATGAATTCGTCGCCTTGCTGTTCGACCATCCGGTCGCCGGCTTCCATGATAATCCGGCGTAGGAGCCACGCGATGAGCCTTGGTACTGGTCGGACATCGATCCGGCCTACGAGGCGACACACAATTGTGCCCCGTTCGAGAGGCTGTTTGCGGCACCGCGATTTCTGCTTGATCGATTCACGAGGGAACAACTCCATCAGAGGTTCTGGGCCACCCAGAGCGGTGGTCTCGAAGGCTCCGCGTTTCACATCGTCTCGGAATTTCAATTGATTAGATTTAGGGACCGTTTCGTGCCGGTCCGTGGCCCTGAGTTAGCGCTTCTCGCGCATGAGGCGGGCCTTGTCGCGCTGCCAGTCGCGCTGCTTTTCGGTGTCGCGCTTGTCGGTCTTGCGCTTGCCCTTGGCGAGGCCGAGCTGGACCTTGGCGATGCCGCGCTCGTTGAAGTAGAGCGAGAGCGGCACCATGGTGACGCCGGCGCGCTGGACGGCGGCGGCGAGGCGGCCGACCTCGCGGCGCTTCAGCAGCAGCTTGCGCGGCCGCGTCGGCTCATGGCCGAAATGCTTGGCCGCCTTGTATTCGGGGATGTGGGCGTTGAAGAGGTAGATCTCGCCGCCCTGCGGGCCGGCATAGGCCTCGGCGATGCTGGCGCCACCGACGCGCAGCGACTTCACCTCGGTGCCCACCAGCACGATGCCGGCCTCGAGCGTCTCCTCGATGAAATAGTCGTGGCGCGCCTTGCGGTTCTGCGCCGCAAAGCGCGCGGGCTCGCCTTCCCGCGCCATGGAACATCAGTCCAGCGTCAATTCAACAATCCCGCCGAGGTCATGGCGGAGCGCACGGCCTCCTTCGAGCGGTCGGCGATCTCGCAGATCGGCAGGCGCGCCTCGGCGGGGGCGCGGCCGAGCAGGCTGGCACCGTATTTGACCGGGCCCGGGCTGGTCTCCACGAACAGCGCCTTGTGGAGCGGCATCAGGCGCTCGTTGATCGCGTTCACGGTGTCGAGATCGCGCCGCTGCCAGGCTTTGTGCAGCTGGGAGCAGAGGCGCGGCGCCACGTTCGCGGTAACGGAGATGCAGCCATGGCCGCCCTGGGCCAGGAACGGCACCACCGTGCCGTCCTCGCCCGAGAGCTGGCAGAACTGCGGGCCGATGGCGATGCGCGTGAGCATGGGCCGGACAAGATCGGCGGTGGCATCCTTCACGCCGACGATGCGCGGCAGTTTGGCGCAGCGGGCCATCGTCTCCACGTTCATATCGACGGCGGTGCGCGGCGGCACGTTGTAGATGATGATAGGGATATCGACGGCGTCGTGGATCGCCTTGAAGTGGCGGTACTGCCCTTCCGGGGTCGGCTTGTTGTAATAGGGCAGCACGACGAGGGCCGCATCGGCGCCGGCCTCCTTGGCGTGGCGCGTGAGGCTGATGGCCTCGTCGGTGGAATTCGAGCCGGTGCCGGCGATGACGGGAACACGCTTGCCGGCGGCCTCGATGCAGAGCTCGACGACGCGCATGTGCTCCTCGTGGGAGAGCGTCGGCGACTCGCCGGTGGTGCCGACGGGCACCAGCGCATCGGTGCCTTCCTTGATCTGCCAATCCACGAAGTCCTGGAAGCATTTCTCGTCCACCCCGCCGTTGCGGAACGGCGTGATGAGCGCGGTGATCGAACCCTGAAACATTGCTTCCTCCCGGGGACGGCGTCCTTTTTTTGCGGACGCCCTATGATAGGGATCACAGACAAAAAGCCAATCGCGCAGTTAAACAGGGCCGAGCGGCTTGGAACACAGCTTCGGATGTCGCCTTCGCGGGAATGACAACGCGTTTGCGGGACAATCTGCCGCCTCCTGCTTAAGGATTATTAACCATAGTCTGGCAAGAATCGCACTATCTTCTCTCGTACCGTCGCTTCGCCAGCCGGAAGGGGTTCATGCTATTGCGTCGTTGGGTCGTGTTCGCTCTCGCAGTCGTGGGCGCTGTGAGCGCCGTTGCGCGTGTTTCGTCGGCCGCCACGCTGTCGGCGTCGGACCGCGCCATCTACCAGTCGGCCTTCATCGCGGTCGAGGATGACAAGTGGCCGGTCGCCGAGACGCTGGCGGACAAGGCCAGGGATCCGCTGCTCGCCAAAATGATCCTGTGGCTGGACCTGATGCGCTTCCAATCGGGCCATGACTTCTCGGAGTACGCCGACTTCATCGCCGATAATCCGGAGTGGCCCGGGCAGACGCCGCTTCGGACGCAGGCCGAGCTGGCGATGCCGCTCGACCTGCCCGCCAAGCAAGTGCTCGCCTGGTTCCACGGCCGCGATCCCCAGACGTTTGCGGGCGCCATGCAGCTGGCGCGCGCCCTGCAGGCGAGCGGCGACAAGACCAGGACGGCGGAGGTCGTGCGCAGCGCCTGGACCGGCCTCGACTCCGGCGAAGACGATGAAAAGCAGTTCCTGGCCAAGTTCGGCGCGCTGCTGAAATCGCAAGACCATATCGCCCGCCTCGACCGGCTGCTGTGGGACGGCAAGCAGGATGCGGCCAAGCGCATGATGAGCCGGGTCGATGCCGGATACCGGGCGCTGGCGGAGGCGCGCATGGCCCTGCGCAACGAAAAGAAGAACGCCGACAAGCTCGTGGCCAAGGTGCCGAAGAAGCTGCAGCGCGACGCCGGCCTGATCTATGAGCGCGCCCGCTGGCGGCGGCGCAAGGAGAACTATGCGTCGATCCCCGACCTGTTCTTTCCGCCGCTGCCGGAAGTGACGCGCCCGGACATGCTGTGGCGCGAGCTCGACGACGCGGCGCGCCGGGCGCTCGCCCGCGGCCAGGTGAAGATCGCCTACAAGCTGGCCATCCAGCATGGCGCCAAGGACGGCACGACCTTCGCCGAGGGCGAGTGGCTGGCGGGCTGGATCGCGCTGCGCTTCCTGCACGAGCCGAAGACGGCCTATGCGCATTTCACGCGGCTGCATGGCGGCGTCGGCTCGCCCATCAGCAAGGCGCGGGCCGCCTATTGGGCCGGACGGGCGGCGGAAGACCTGAAGAAGAAGGAGGATGCGAAGGGCTGGTACGCCGAAGCGGCGCAGTGGCCGACCACCTACTACGGCCAGCTGGCGGCACAGCGCTCCGGCCAACGCGGGCCGCTCCAGTTCGTGGCGGTGCCGGAGCCGACCGGACAGCAGGCGGCCGTCTTTGCCAAGCGCGAGCTGGTGCAGGTCGCGCAGCAGCTCCATGAGATCGATCAGGCCGATCGCGCCAAGGCGTTCCTGTTGCGTCTCGTGGACCTGGCGAAAACGCCGACGGAGCATCGGCTGACCGCCGAGCTGGCCGCCTCGCTCGGGCGCGACGACCTGATGGTGGCGACCGCCAAGGCGTCGCGGCAGGACGGCGTCGAGATGGTCGACCAGCTCTATCCCGTCGTCTCGGTGCCCGCCGGCGACAACCCGGAGGCGGCGCTCACCCTCGCCATCATCCGCCAGGAGAGCGCCTTTCAATCGGATGCCTTCAGCTCGGCCGGCGCGCTCGGCCTCATGCAGCTGATGCCGGCGACGGCGAAATCGGTCGCCACCCGGATCGGGCTGCCCTACTCCAAGCCGCGGCTGACCGCCGATCCGACCTACAACATCTCGCTGGGACGCGCCTATCTCGACCAGCTGATCGAAGACTATGGCGGCTCCTACGTGCTGGCCATCGCCGGCTACAATGCCGGCCCGCGGCGGGTGGCGGAATGGATCAGCCAGAACCGCGATCCCCGCATGAGCAGCGTGGATGCGGTCGATTGGGTGGAGAGCATTCCGCTCTCGGAGACCCGCAACTATGTGCAACGCGTGCTTGAGAACGTGCAGGTCTACCGCCACCGCATCGGCGGCACGCAGATCGCGCTCTCGATCGAGCAGGATTTGAAGCGGTAGCTCTCGGAATCACCGAGCGTGACGATTCGCACCCTCACCCTATCCCTCTCCCGCTTCGCGGTAGAGGGGACTCTGTCAGTGCAGCTGCTCAGGCCGAGTCCCCTTGTGTAATCGGGAATGAGTAGAGTGAAGCCAGGGCGGCTGGGGAAGACCAGCCGCCCTGGCGGACCGTAGCCCGTTGTCCCCTCGGTGATAAGACC
>JBGPEQ010000253.1:0-6223 GCA_041482855.1 Dongiaceae bacterium
CGGCCAGCCTGACCGGCAATTCAGCCGGCGATGGCGAGGCCCATGGCGCGGCATCCGCCGACGCCGAATCCACGACCTCTGCGGACGCAACGTCGGCCTCGTCATCGTCCTCGGCCGACGCCGACATCTCCGTCTCGACCCTGGGCGGCGGTGTCATCGGTGGCAGCGCTTCGGCCGACACCGCCGGCTCCGCCACCAGCACCGGCGATGACGGCACGGCGTCGGTATCCTCGTCGGCGAGCGTTGACGTGTCGGCAAACTCGACGGGCGATGGCTCCGCTTCGGCCACCGCGCACATCGACGCCGCATCGGACGGTTCGGTCGACACGACCGCGCGGACCGCTGAGACCAATGCGTTCGCCAACGGTACAGCGGAAGCGAACAACAGCGGCGCCGGCACGGGTGCGAGCGCCAGCGGCACCGGCACGGCTGCCTCCGAGGCCGGGATCGACAGCAATACGGCGAACTCGTCCGCGTCGGTGAATCCCTCGATATCGGTCTCCACGCCCGCCGCAGCACCCACGGATACGGGCGGCGGCGGTAGCGGTGGCACCAGCGCCGACAACGGGTCGGGCGGCACCGATAACGGCGGCAGCACGGCGGGCGAAGGCAGCGGCACAGTCTCGACGTCGCAGGTCGCGCAGATCTGCGCCACGTCGAGCAGTGACGGTTCCTGCTCGAGCACCCGCTTCATCGCGATGCGCGACGGCACCGTGGCACAACCCGCGGCCCAGGCTCAGCTGAGCGAGAAGCAACAGCTCTGGTAGCCGTGGCGAAGGACCAGGCTTAAGCGCTATCGAGCGGCCGGTCCGCCCTTTTGGGGGCGGACCGGCCGCTCGAATCTGCGCGCGCAGCGCAATACCGAGGGTCGGCACGACATGGTGGCGCGGCACCCGTCCCGGCAGGGAGTCGTTGCGTTGCATCTGCGGCGTGTTGCGCAGTCGGGAACATTGCGCCCGGTTTCGGGTCTACGCGGCCAAAGAAATCATGTCCGCGGCGCCGGCGAGACAGCGCCAACCAATCTCATCCGGACGGAGGCAAACGCAGATGACGCGGATCTCGATACGGCATTTGCTCGCGGTCGCCCTGCTGGCGGCGAGCGCGGGGGGCTGTGCCGACACGAATGGTTCGAAGTCGCGGGTCACTGTCCAACGCCCACCAACGCAAGGCCTCTACGTCGTCTTCGACGGCAAGATCGGACGGCTCGACGATGCGCCGGACAAGGTGCTGAAGACCTGGCCGATGCGCTCCAATCTCGGCCCCAATATCGAGTTCCTGATCCATCATCCGGCGATCGCCGACAGCGCCGGGCCGGCCGGGCAGCTCGTATCGCTGCGCCAGGTCGCGTACGTGCGGGCCAACATTGCGACCAGCGGTACGGTGCGCAAGAACAAGAAATCCGATTGGATCGTCGCCAGCCTCGATCCGCTCAACGTGCCGGCGCGCGTGCTGCAGGATTCCAAGGATCCGACGCTGCTGCGGGTCATCCCGAACGAACCGCTGACGCCCGGCCTCTACGCGCTCACCCTGCGGACCGGCAAGAGCGCGGTGAGCGGCCGCTTCGGCGTCGAATGGAGCAAGTCGGACAAGAAGCAGTATGCGCGCCAGCATTGCGTCGACCGCTATCTGACGACGCCCGTGCTGTACCGGCCATGCGACGAGCGCGACGCGATCGAACAGGGCGTCCTCAAGATACAGGCGCTGAACATCAGCAAGGCCATCGTCAACAGTGTGCCGGCGCTCGTGATCGAGGGCCGGGTGAAGAACACGTCGGTCAAACTCCAGACCCTGCCAACCATGCTCGCCGTCCTCAATGACAAGCAGGGCCGGGAGATCAAGCGCTGGACGTTCGCGCCGGACGCCAAGGAGTTGTCGCCGGGCACATCGGTGGCATTCCGGACGACCGCAGCGGCGCCGCCCCGCAATACCGCGGGCGTCGCCATTCTGCTCGGCGAGTAGGCCGGCGCAGAGGTCAACTGCCCTGCTTCCGTACCGTGAGGATGAGCAGTCCTCACGGGCTTGCCTGGTGGGGTCCGCGAGCACACAATATGAGATTGCCTGTTACCGGCGGCGCCTGCGCGGCGGGGCGGCCGAATGGCTGCCGAGCGAGACACGACCGTGACGACTGACGACGACAGCTATCGCGACGTGACGAGACTGGTGCGCGGACAACCCACCAGCGACGGCGCCGGCGTCGAGCTCACGCGCGTCATCGGCACCCAAGCACTGCCCCAACTCGATCCGTTCCTGCTGCTGGACGAGTTCGGCTCCGACGACCCCGCGGCCTACATCGCCGGCTTTCCCAATCATCCCCATCGCGGCTTCGAGACCGTGACCTACATGCTCGAAGGCCGCATGCGCCACCGCGACAACAAGGGCAACGAAGGCGTGCTCGAACCGGGCAGCGTGCAGTGGATGACGGCCGGCCGCGGCATCGTTCATTCGGAGATGCCGGAGCAGCGCGAGGGCCGCATGCGCGGCTTCCAGCTCTGGGTCAACCTGCCGGCGGCGCAGAAGATGACGGCGCCGCGCTACCAGGAATTCGCCGGCGACCGCTTCGACGTGGCGAGGCCGGCGCCGGGCGTCAGCGCGAAGGTGATCGCCGGCAGGTTCGGCGGCGTGAGCGGGCCGGTGAGCGGCATCGCCATCGATCCGCTCTATGTCGATCTGCGGCTCGGGCCGGGAATCACCCAGGAGCTGCCGGTTCCCGCCGGCCACACCGCCGTGATCTACGTGTTCGACGGCGCCGCCGGCAGCGGCAAGGCGTCCCTGCCCAAAGGCACGCTGGCCGTGCTCGGCGACGGCAGCCGCATCTGCGTGACGGCCGGCACCGAAGGCGCCGCGCTGCTGCTGATCGCCGGCCGGCCGCTGGGCGAGCCGATCGCCCGCTACGGCCCCTTCGTCATGAACACGCGCGACGAGATCGCCCAGGCCTTCGTCGATTTCCAGGCCGGCCGGCTGTAACCGACCGCCTGTGGCCGACCGCGGGGCCGCCTAGGTTTGGCGGCGCCCGAACAGCCTCCTGACGAAGTTTCCGATCGCGCCGAAGAAGACCACGCCGCCGACAGCGATCGGCTTCCAGAAGGCGGCCAGGCCGGCGATCAGGAACTTGAAGAAGCCGGCCTTGGCGAGAATGCCGCCGGCGATCAGGCCGGCGATGCCATACTCCGCCGCCTTGTCGACGCCGGGGCTGAATTCGGTATAGGTGGAGCCGGAGTTGAAGGCCACCATGCCCAGCACCTCGTCGATACGGCCATCGACCGCGGCGAGCTGCTGCATGCTGGCGACCACCGTCAGTTCGAGCACGCCTTTGCGGCCGAGGGCGCGAATGCTGTAATTCAATGTCTCATCGGCTTCGCTGCCGAATTTCAGCCGCTTGGCCCAATAGAGCTTCTTGGCCTGGCTGTCGTAGTAGGGCGGCTTGGCCCAGCCGACCAGCTCGATCGACTCGTAGCCCTGCTTCTTGCGCTCCTCGTTGCGGTCGCGCGTGTCCTTCTGCATGTCCTTCAGCAGCTGGTCGTAATCGATGCCCGCCGCATCGTCGTCGCTGACATGGCCGGAATCGTCGTAACTGATGATGATGGCCCAGCCCTCGCCGCCGGCCAGATCGACGTTGGCCGGCACGATCGCGCCGAGCGTGCCCGCCGCGGAGTCCGGCGGATTGCGCCAGACCTCGACGAGGAATCTCTTGGTATCGGCCGGACTGAGATATTGGAAGTTGGGCGTCAGGGTGAGGCTGGCGAGGTTGCTGCCGAGCGCGATCGTCCCGCCCTGGAACTTGAGGCTTTCGAGCACCTGCCGTTCATCGGCCTGCGCCCCGTGCGACGCCACAAAAAGCGCGGCGGCCGCGACAGCGAGCAATCGACCCATGGGACCCCTCACTCTTGTAGGCTGCACGCTCAGATAGTTTAGCGCACCAGCGCTCGCCTTAACCAGCATTGGCAGGCTATCGCACGGCGGTGGCGATGGCTGTGATCTCCATCACGATCTCGCCGAGCAGGGTCATGGCGCGGGTGCGGCCGCGACGCCCTCCAAACGAAACGGCCCCGCGCAATGCCAGGGCCGATCAATGAACGAACTAACTAATCCTGCGGTTCGGCTGCAGTGCCGCCCCAGGTTTCCGGATGAATAGCTTCGTTGCGGCGCCGTACCGTGCGGCCGGCACCTAAGCGGTGGAGTCGAACCGCCTTACTGGCGGCCCAGCGTAGCGATTTGATCTTTGATACGAAGCTTTTGGCGTTTAAGTTCCGTGATCACGAGGTCGTCGGGATGAGGTCGGTGTTCTTCTTCGTCAATGAGATTTTCGAGTTCAGAATGCTTGGCCCTCAAGGCTTCCACGTGCTCTGTCATGGCCATGTCGACCCTCCGATCAGTGACCGAAACGTTACACTTGGGGATGCTAATCCCGGCCGCCAAGCGTTGTAAACGAAAGTCTTTTCGACAGCCTTAGGAGCCCGCCATCGCGGCGCGCCATGTCCTTGAAAAACCGCATCATTGTCGGCATCAGCGGGGCCTCCGGCGCGATCTACGGGGTGCGCCTGCTGGAGGCGCTCAAGACGCTGCCGGTCGAGACTCACCTGGTGATGTCCAAGGCGGCGGAGATGACGCTCGCCTACGAGACCGACCTCAAGCCCGCGGAGGTGCGCGCGCTCGCCGACGTGGTGCACGCCTTCGCCGATGTCGGCGCCCCCATCGCCAGCGGCTCGTTCCGCACCATGGGCATGGTGATCGCCCCCTGCTCCGTGCACAGCATGGCCGAGGTCGCCACCGGCGTGACCTCGAACCTCTTGACCCGGGCGGCCGACGTTACGCTCAAGGAGCGCCGGCGGCTGGTGCTCATGCTGCGGGAGACGCCGCTCCACACCGGCCATCTCCGCAACATGACCGCGCTCTCCGAGATGGGCGCCATCATCGCGCCGCCGGTGCCGGCGTTCTACGCCAAGCCGGCCTCGGTGCAGGACATCGTCGATCACAGCGTCGGGCGCGTGCTCGACCTCTTCGGGCTGGAGACGGACCTGGTGCGGCGCTGGGGCGAGCCGCCGGACGAGGATGGCGAATCCGGGACTCGGTCTAAGCGAAGGAAGCGCTGATCTCGTCCGCCGTTGCCTCTGGGCAGCAGGCGCGCAGGATTGTGGTGAGATCGGCGCGCTCGGGCGCATCGACCGGCGCGTGCCGCAGCTTCAGATAGACCTCGAGGTTGGCCACGACCGCGGCGGCCGCGCTGCCGCCGGCTTGGCGCTCGCCGCGCGCCTGGTGGCCCATGGCGTTCTGCGCGATGTGCTCGCCCTCGATCTCCAGCTCGTTGACGCGCTTGCGGTAGGCCTCGACCCGTTCGGCCGGCATCGCGCCGAAGCCGCCCTTGAGCCGGCGCCGCAGGGCCCGCAGCGGGCGGACGACCTCGCTCTGCCAGGGCTCGGCAACGGCCTCCACGGCCTTCAGGTCCTCGCGCGACAGCGACCGTCCGTCGGCGCCGGACCAGCAGCAATACAGCAGCATGTTGACGTCGAGGCCGAGGCGGTCCTGCAGGCCGATGAGGGCCGGGGCGACGCCGGGCTTGCCGTAGAGGCCGAGGGTGAAGCTCCAGAACGTGCCGTCGGCACCGTTGGTCATAATGTCTGCCTCAATCGCCGAAGGAGATGCCGAGGCCGCGGGCGGTGACGACGAGCGTGCCGCCGGCATCGACGGCCTGGTAGTGGGCGATCGCCTCGGCGATGGGCACGTCGACCACGCGGCGGTTCTGCCAAGCCACCATGCGGTCGAAGCGGCCCATGGCGATGAGGTCGACTGCGTGCACGCCGAAGGCCGAGGCGATGACGCGGTCACCCGGCTCCGGCGAGCCGCCGCGCTGGACGTGGCCGAGCACGGTGACGCGGGTCTCGGCGCCCGTGAGCTCGGCGATGCGCTCGCTGATGTAGTGGCCGATGCCGCCATAGGTGGCCTGGCCGCCGGTGTGCTGGGTCAGCAGCGGCTGGCCGTCTTCGGTCTGCACGGCCTCGGCGACGACGATGAGGGCGAAGTTGCGGCCCTCCTTCTTCAGGTCCTCGATCTTGGCGGCGATGCGCGCCAGCTTGTAGGGGATCTCCGGGATCAGGATGACGTCGGCGCCGCCGGCGATGCCGGACTGGAGGGCGATGTGGCCGGAATCGCGCCCCATCACCTCCAGCACCATGACGCGGCTGTGGCTGGCGGCGGTCGGCGTCAGGTGGTCGAGGGCCGAGGTCGC
>JBGPEQ010000254.1:0-6204 GCA_041482855.1 Dongiaceae bacterium
CGGTACAGCAGAATCGTCAAATGCGATTGCCCAACACTGCGTGGAGGAGGGCGGCTCGCCCTGCGCGCGCGCCGCTTACGCCGCGGCCGGCAGCGGCTCCGCGAGCGTACCGATGCGGGCTGCCTCGGACAGGTTGTGCCCGGCGGCCAAGCCCTCGAGGAAGGGCGGATCGAACAGCAAGGCGGTGACCTCGGCCCGCGTCAGCGTCGCGGGATCGCCGCTCGCGGCCAGCTTGTCGCGTGCGCTCGCGAGCACCTCGGCATCGACGGCCTGCCAATCCGAATGCTGCGGCAGGATGGCGAGATGCAGCGCCAGGAGCGACGGCTCCGCCGCCAGACGCTGCAGCGCGCCCGCGGGCATTCCCAGCATCGTGCGCCAGGTGGCCTGGAGCCGGTCGGCGCGGACCAGCAGCGGGGGAGGGGAGGTCTCCTCCGGCGTCAATAGCAGGCCGAAGCGCGCAAACACCGCCGCCAGCCGTTGGCGCGTGGTCAACACGGTCAACGGCACCGCGAGGGTCAGTCCGGCCAAGAGCGGCGCCAGCCACCAGATGAGGTCCGATGCGGCGCGGGCGACGAACAGCGTCAGGCCGACGCCGGCTACGCACTGCCAGCCCAGCCGCGACCAGCCCTCGGCCCACCCGATCGCCTCGCCGTCGCGACGCTGCGATCCCCATCCGGCCGTGCGCCCGGCCACGATGCTGGCGACGAAGCCGCTCTGCAGCAGCATCTGCACCGGCGCCAGCAACGTCGACAGCAGCAACTCGATGAAGAAGCTCGCCGTCAGCCGGCCGACGCCGCCAAAGCCGGCGCGCCGCTCGGGACTCGCGAGCGCAAAGACAACGCCGAGCAGGCGCGGCGCCAGCAGCATGGCGAAGACCAGGGCGGCCAAGCCGATCGCTATCGAGGCGTCGAATGTCGGCCAGGTCGGAAACAGCGTGACATACGCTGCGAAATAGCTCGGTGGATACGCCATCCTCCAGGCAAAGAAACCGATCCCGGTAGCAAGAAAGACCAGCCACAGCGGCGACGCCAGATAGCACATGATGCCGGTGAACAGATGCAGCCGGCTGAGCGGATGCAGGCCGCGCGCCGGCAGCACGCGCATATGCTGCAGGTTGCCCTGGCACCAGCGGCGGTCGCGCTTGGCGTGCTCGATCAGCGTCGGCGGCGTCTGCTCGTAGCTGCCGCCGATGCCCGGCACCATCCAGATCTGCCAGCCGGCGCGCCGCAGCATCGCGGCCTCGACGAAATCGTGGCTCATGATGTGGCCGCCGAACGGCTTGCGGCCGGGCAGGATGGGAAGGCCGCAATGGGCGGCGAAGGCCGCCGTGCGGATGATGGCGTTGTGGCCCCAATAATTGCCGTCGCCCTGATGCCAGAGCGCGGTGCCGGCCGTGAACACCGGACCATAGAGCCGGCTGGCGAACTGCTGCAGCCGCCCGAACAGCGTCTCGGCATGCACGATCGTCGGCGGCGCCTGGATCAAGCCGACGCGCGGATTGGCATTCATCAGGCGGACGAGCGCGATGAGCGCCTCGGCCGTCATCAGGCTGTCGGCGTCGAGCACGATCATATGGTCGTAGCGCCCGCCCCAGCGTTTGCAGAAGTCGGCGATATTGCCGCTCTTGTGGGCGGTATTGCGGCGACGCTTGCGATAGAAGATGCGCCCTTGCCCCTGTACCCGCCGGCACAGCAGTCGCCACGCCGCTTCTTCGGCGATCCAGGCGTCGGGTTCGGTGCTGTCGCTGAGGATGAAGAACTCGAACGCATCGATGGCGTCGGCGGACTGGAGCGCCTCGTAGATGGCCTGCAGCCCGGAAAAGACCTGGGCCGGATCCTCGTTGTGAATTGGCATCAGGATGGCCGTCCGCCCTTCGAGCGGCTTGTCGGGTCGGTCGACCGCCGGCATCGTCAGGCCGCGCCCCTGCCAGTGCCGCGCGAGCGAGAGGAAGCCGCCGATCGCCGACCAGAAGGAGAGGGCGAGCCAGCAGAAACCGATGACGAAGAGCAGCAGCAACGAGACCTCGAACAGCTCCGCGCGATGGTCGTCGAAGATCTGCAGGAACTGCGAGCCCGCCAAGAAAGTCGTCGCCAGCGTCAGGGCGAACAGCGTCACCCGGGTGATGTCCGGGCGCGGACCGGGCCGCATTGGCATTTGCGGCGTCATTGCCTGCTCACCCCATCACGCATGGTTGGCGCCCTTCGCTCGGGCGCCGCGGAACAAGGCCGCGACCGGCGCCAGGAGCGCCGGCGCAGCGAGGGATTGGACCAACATGACCGCTGGCGCCGCGGCCGGCGAGGCCAGCGGCAGGTTCCGGCGCAACTCGTCGCAGAAGTCGGCGGGAGCTTCCTCGCTCATCAGCGCGCCCGGATAGCGGTCGCCGCCGTCGAGTGCGACGAAAGCGGCGCGTCCCAGGAGAAACGCCTGCTCGGCATCGAGGTCCGTCCGGTTCAGCAGCCGCCCGAACCATTCGCCGAGAATCACGCGGGCGGCGCGGGCCGGATCCTCCAGGCCGTCGGCCGGCGCCGGCAGCCGGGCGGCCAATGCATAGAGAGTGTTGGGATCGCGTACCCCCAACGATCGCAGCAGGTCGAGGATGGGCGCCGCGGGCGGGCGGTCATGCCGCATGACGCTTACCGCATCCATCGATAGCTCCAGGTCTCGCTGAGAAACTTGTCTTGCTGGCGCAGGAAGCACCGGAGGTCGGCCGGATTGTCGTCGGCCGGGACGAAATCGAAGAGGGCGCGCCAGCCGCCGATCGGCTGGTTCTCCTGCACGATCACCTCGTCGATCCGTCCGCTCGAGGTCGTGACGACAGCCTCGACCGCGGCGTCGGGCGGCAGACGCGGCAGCTCGCCGCCGGCGAAATCGACGGCGAAGCGGCGGGCATTGTCGGCCTTGCCGTGTCCGATGCGCGTCGCCCGCACGATGGCGCCGGGCGGCTGGAACGGCGCCGTCTCGCCCCAGTGCAGGCGATAGGAGATCTCCAGCGTGTCGCCCGCGGCCACCGGCTTCTCCGGCACCCAGAAGGCGACGATGTTGTCGTGGATTTCCTGGTCGCTGGGTATCTCGATCAGCCGGACCTCGCCGCGGCCCCAGCCGGCGAGCGGCTCCACCCACAGCGTCGGCCGCCGCTCCGGATGGGTGTAGAGGTCCTCGTAGTTGGCGAAGTCGCGGTCGCGCTGCAACAGCCCGAAGCCGCGCGGAGAATCGCCGCCGAAGGAGGTGATGGCCAACTCGGCCGGATTGATGAGCGGGCGCCACAGCCACTCGCCGCTGGCGTGCCAGATGGCCATGCCGTCGGAGTCATGCACCTCCGGGCGGTAGTCATCGACGGCCTGGCGGTCGTTCTCGCCGAAGAAGTACATGCTGGTGAACGGTGCAAGCCCGATCAGCTTGATCGCGCTGCGCGCGACCAGGAAAGCGCTGACGTCGACGGCGGTCGTCTCGCCCGGCCGAATGGCGAAGCTGTAGGCGCCGGCGACGCTGGGGCTGTCGAGCAGTGCGTGCAGCTTGATCTCGGCCGCGCCTGGCAGCGGCCGCTCCAGCCAGAAGCTGCGGAACGAGGGAAACTCCTCGCCCTCGGGGAGCGCGGTATTGACGGCCAGGCCGCGCGCCGACAGTCCGAAGCCCTCGCCGCGGCCGAGACAGCGAAAGTAGCTGGCGCCCTGAAAGACCGCGACCTCGTCGCGGTAGTCCGGCCGATTGAGTGGATAATGCAGGCGAAAGCCGGAGAAGCCGAGCGCCGCCAGGCCGGCCGGATCGATGCCGCTCTTGCCGTAGTCGAACAGGGCCGGCGCATACACGACCTCGCGCGCGACGCCGTCGACGACGTCGAAGACATGCACGGGCTCGCGATATTGGTAGCCGAGATGGAAGAACTGCGTCTCGAACGTCAGGTCGAGGTCGCGCCAGAGTGCCTGACCGGCATGGAAACGGATATCGTGGTATTGCGCAAAGCTCATGTCCGTCAAAGCCGGCGGCAGATCGACTTTGATAGGCTCGAACGGGCCGGCGGCCAGCTCGCGCACACGCTGATGCAGCCAGGAGACAGTGAAGGGCGCGGACGGCTCTGCCAGCGTTGCTGCGCGCGCGGGCATCGAGGCGCCGAGGGCGCCGCAGAGCGTAGCCGCGGCGGCGGAAGTCAGGGTGCGTCGCCGGCTGAACGGTCGGTCGGCAAGGGTCATGCCCGTCGACTCTCTTCTTCTTGTTGTTGTCGGGCGCAACCCGCCGGCCATCGTTCGACCGGAATGGCTGCACGCCGCCCTTCCCAATAATCCAACTCGCCACCAGCCGTTTCCATCGCGGCGCCGGCGCGCTACGCCGGCCGCTTGGCTGCGCCTTCCTCGGTGCGGACGGTGGCCGATCCGTTGCTCTTTTTCCTGTGCCACTGCCAACGGTTTCCCGCTCTATGTTGCAATGCAATATCAGCAATAGAAAGCTCGCTGATACAGCGCGTGACAACTTGTCGCGGAGTTGGGACTACGTTCTTGTCCCGGTGACGCTTCGCTCCCTGTTGACCGCAAATAATCGGCGCTCGTTGATTTTCAAGACATGTCACATCCTTGCCACCAAACGGGCCTGTGCCGCCGGGGTATCGGCTGCTGGCGCGTGCTTGCTGGATCGCCGTTGCCGGATTGGCGAGGGAGGTCGAATGGCTGCAATGCATTATTCCTCCCAGTAAAATTAGTTTCTTAACATTGATTCCGGGCAGGCGTTCCGTTAGGTTGCGCTGCCGACAAATTCTGCGAAAAATCGTGTTCCGCTACGGCGGGACATTGAAGTCGAAAATCAAACGGGGGGCAAGCGGACAAGTTCCATCGCGTCGTCGAGCGATCACGCCGATCGCCGTCGCAGGCGGACATTCGCGGCCACGAAAACCAGGGAGCTACCGACCATGGCCACCGATCTGGAGAAGGTCGCCAAAGAGCGAAAGATCAAGTATTTCCTCATCAGCTACGTCGATCTCTTCGGCGGCCTGCGCGCCAAGCTGGTGCCGGCGGCCGCCATCGGCGCCATGCAGCGCGACGGCGCCGGCTTCGCCGGTTTCGCCACCTGGCTCGACATGACGCCGGCCGACCCCGACCTCTTCGCCAAGCCCGATCCCGAGAGCCTGATCCAGCTGCCCTGGAAGCCGGAAGTCGGCTGGCTCGCCAGCGACCTCATCATGGCCGGCCAGGAGGTCGCGGCCTATCCGCGCAAGATGCTGAAGACCCAGGTCGAGGCCGCGGCCAAGCAGGGCTACCGCATGAAGACCGGCGTCGAGTGCGAGTTCTTCCTGCTGGCCAACGACGGCAAGGCCATCAGCGACGGCGACGACACCCAGGAGAAGCCCTGCTACGACCAACAGGCGCTGATGCGCCGATATCATGTGATTACAGAGATTTGCGACAGCATGTTGTCGCTCGGCTGGAAGCCCTACCAGAACGACCACGAGGACGCCAACGGCCAGTTCGAGATGAACTGGGAGTTCGACGACTGCCTGAAGACCGCCGACCGCCATGTCTTCTTCAAGTACATGGCGAAGGCGATCGCGGAGAAGCATGGCTTCCGCGCCACCTTCATGCCGAAACCGTTCATGAACCTGACCGGCAACGGGTGCCACGCCCATGTCTCGGTCTGGGACAAGACCGGCAAGACCAACCTGTTCCACGATCCCAAGGGCGAACTCGGACTCTCGAAGCTCGCCTATAACTTCCTCGGCGGCGTCATCCACAACGCCGAAGCCCTCTGCTCGTTCTTCAACCCGACGATCAACAGCTACAAGCGCATCAATGCCCCGCGCACGCTCTCGGGTGCCACCTGGTCGCCGAGTTCCATCACCTATGGCGGCAACAACCGGACCCACATGGTGCGCATCCCCGATGCCGGGCGCTTCGAGCTTCGGCTCATGGACGGGGCGGCCAACCCCTATCTGCTCCAGGCGGGGGTGTTGGCCGCGGGCCTCGACGGCGCCGACAACAAGCGCGACCCGGGCAAGCGCCTCGACATCAACATGTACACCGAGGGTCACACGGTCCGAGGCGTGAAGAAGCTGCCGCTCAACCTGCTCGACGCCCTGCGCCTCACGGAAAAGAGCAAGGTCCTGCGTGAGCGGATGGGCGATGGCTTCATCGACAGCTACCTGAAGCTCAAGAACGACGAGTGGCAGAGCTACTGCCGCCATCTCACCGCCTGGGAGACTGCGAACAGCCTGGATTGCTA
>JBGPEQ010000255.1:0-6192 GCA_041482855.1 Dongiaceae bacterium
CGGCGGCTCGTAGACGCGTTTCAGCGCAAGCGCTGTCACTTGGCGCCAGCCGACACGATGATCCCTAACGAAGCGGTCTCGGCGATGGGTGATTGCGGCGACTCGCCAGCGATGATCGCCCGAAGGATTTCCCGACCAGTCCTGCCGGCGACATCTTCCGGAGTCGGCAGGCCGTATTTGACGGCGGTCATCGGATCCAAGAACAGCATTTCCATGTATCTACATATTATGTATATGCATATATCTATGAGCGCCCCGAGGCAACTGCGAAAGACTCTGCGTACGGACGCCCGCGCCCTGGTCGATTCATGCGCCGGCTGGAACAGTCGACTGGCGGCGCGGCGCATTACCCAGTTCCTCGATCGCGAGATGGCGGGCCTTGGCCTCACCGGGGCGCAAGTCGGCCTGATGGCGCAGATCGCCGTCATAGCCGATGACATGCTGGGCGCCTTGGCCCAGCGCACCGGCCTCGATCAGTCGACGCTGTCGCGGAATTTGCGCACGCTCGAGGGCGAGGGGCTGATCGAGATCGCCGTGGTAGAAACTGACCTGCGGCGCCGGGCGGTGTGGCTTACCGAGACCGGCGCGCGGCGGCTCGAGGCGGCAATCCCGATCTGGCGCGGGGCGCATGCCAAGCTAGCGCAGCTCCTCGCGCCCGACTTGGCCCGCCGCTTGGCGGACCAGGCCGAGGCGCTTCAGGTTGTCGAAGACTGATTTTCGACCGGGAGCACCAAACCCAAGTGGGAGTAACGAAGCGTTAGTCTTAAGAGTTCGTTGTTACGCGATCGCTCGAACGGTTCGCACGCGCGCTCGTTGCTAAATCCGGACTTAACGGATCCGGTGCTAGAGTCGCCGCATGTCGGTCTATCTTCCCATCGTCGAGCGCGCCAGCCGTTCGCTGATCACGCAGTCCATACCCGACAGCGGCGATCGCCGGATCGAGCGGGAAGAGCTGCGCAGCCCCATGCTGCGCCGTCTCGTCGGCTATTGGGACGTGCTGCGCGGCGACCGGCCGATGCCGGCGCGCTGCCAGTTGAAGCCGGAAGAGATGGCTTTCGCGCTCGCGCAGATCATGCTCGTCGACATTCACTGGCCGAGCGCGGTGACCGAGGCGTCGGACCCGACGTTCCGCTTCCGGCTGGTCGGCTCGCGCATCGAGGCCACTGGCCACCGCGGCCTGACTGGACGATGGGCACACGAGCTACAGCCGGAATTCTATCGAAATACCGTCCTGCGGGCCTATCGCGAGGCAGCCATCTCCGGAGAACCAAGCATCCGGCGCATCCAGTACACGAAGGACGGGAACGAACTGCGCTACGAGCGGATGGCTCTGCCCCTCTCCAGTCACGGCGCACAGCCGGATATGCTGCTCGTCGGCACCGATTGGGAGCCGGTGAACCGCGAGTTCTTCCGCCTCTATCCCGCGCTCGAGTCCCAGCCGTAACGGCAGGTTTAGCGCCGCTAGGCCGCGACGTCCGCCCGTCTCTGATAGGCAGCCGCGCAGTGGGTCGCGCAATAGGGGCGGCCGGGCTCCGTCAACGCGCCGCAGAAGTGAAACTCGGGCGCCTTCGGATCGCCAACGGGCCACATGCAGGCCCGCCCCGACGGGCCGGCCGCGACCGGGCGCCGCGGCTCTTCCGCCTTCACGACCGGCTTGGTCGGAGTCGGGCGGCCCGACAGGCCGAGACGATGGGCCTTGCCGATGACGGCATTGCGAGTCACTCCGCCGCCCAACTGCTCGGCGATCTGACTGGCCGTCTGCCCCTGCAGCCACAGCCGCTGCAACAATTCGATCCGTTCCTCAGTCCATCCCATGGCGTTTCTCACCGACTAGTCAAACGATATGTAGGGTCACCAGCCACTATGATCCTACCACATATTGTAACGCAAGCATAAGAATCGCCGATCCCCGTATGTCGCCTCAGCGCTGGTCCAGCGCCTCGCTGAAGGGATAAGATTGGAGAACGTACAGCAAACAGATCGCCGGAGTCGGCCGTCCAATGAGGGGTATTTCCCCGTGCTCGATCACGCACATGCCGCCGCCGCGAATCGCTGGTGGCGAATCCTGCGAATCGGCGCCTGAGCGCCCAATCGATGACGCGCACCATGACGAACTGTCGCGTCCGGCGCGGTTTGCTATCGCGGAGTCGTCCCTATATGGTGGCGCCGTCTTTGCGAGGGGCGGTGACGTGAGCGACATCATCCGCGAAGTCGACGAGGAGTTGCGGCGCGAGAACTTCGAAAAACTCTGGCGCAAGTACGGCAGCTATGCGCTCGGCTTGGCGACATTGATCGTGCTGGGGGTGGCGGCGTACTTCCAGTGGCAGCACTATACCGAGAATAAGCACGCCGAGCGGGCGCGGCAGTACGAGGCGGCGCTTCAGCTGGTTGCCACCGCCGACCCCGGCGCGACGGCGGCGCTGCAAGGTCTCGCCAGTGGCGATGATGGCTATGCCGCGCTGGCGCAGTTGCAAGCTGCAGCGCTGAAAGCCAAGGCGGGCGATGTCGCGGGGGCGGTCGCGATCTACGAAAAAATGACGGCGGATAGCGCGCTCGACGAGTCCTTCCGCAACCTCGCGCTCCTCCTGCTGGCCCTCCATACCGCCGACACGGCGCCGCCGGACCAGCTGACCCAGCGCCTGCAGCCGCTGACGGCGGCGACCAACCCGTGGCGCTACTCGGCGCTGGAGCTGACCGCCGTCCTGGCGCGGCGGGCGGGCGACACGGCCAAGGCCGAGCAGATCCTGACCGGCCTGGCCGATGACCTGAACGCGCCGCAGGCGCTGCGGCAGCGCGCCACCGAGATGCTGCACGCCTTGAAGGGATAGCGACGGAATGCGTAAGGGTCTTTCGATGGCGGCGCTGATCGCCGCGGCGTTCGGTTTGACGGCCTGCGATACATTCTTCGGCGAGGAGGACGGGCCGCCGCTGCCGGGCGAGCGCATCTCCGTGCTGCGCCTCAACCGCACCCTGGTCCCGGATCCGGCGTTGTCGGACCTGCGCGTCCGGTTGCCGGAGCCCTATGCCAACACCGAGTGGCCGCAGCCGGGCGGCTATTCGACCCACGCCATGCAGCATCTGGCGGCGGCAGAGAGCCTCAACAAAGCGTGGGCCTCGTCGGTCGGGCAGGGGTCGGGCGATGACCGATTCATTCTGGCCCAGCCCGTGGTCGCCGGCGGCCGCATCTACGCCATGGATGCCGGCGACACCGTGACGGCGTTCGACGCCCAGGGCGGCGGACAGGCCTGGCGGGTCGATCTGACTCCGCAGGATGAGGACGACGGCCTGTTTGGCGGCGGCTTGGCGATCGACGGCGGGCGGCTGTTCGTAACCACCCCTTATGGCGAGGTGGCGGCGCTCGATACCGGGTCGGGCAAGGTGCTCTGGCAGATCAAGCTGAACGGCCCGCTGCGGTCGGCGCCGGCGGCAAGCGGCGGGCGGGTGTTCGCGGTGACGACGGACAACCAGTTGTTCGCGCTCGCCCAGGACGATGGCCGCCAGCTCTGGGACTACGCGGGCATCGCGCAGGACGCCGGCCTGCTCGGCGGCTCGACCCCGGCGGTGGCCGGCGGCGTGGTGGTGGCCGCCTTCAGCTCGGGCGAGCTGTTCGCCTTCAGCGTCGACAGCGGCCGCACGTTGTGGTCGGACAGCCTGGCCGGCGTCGCCCGCGGCGACGCGATCGCGACGCTGGCGGATATCCGGGGCTTGCCGGTGATCGACCGCGGCCGCGTCATCGCCGTGTCCAACAGCGGCACCCTGACCGCCATCGATCTCGAGCGCGGCGGCCGGCTGTGGAACGCCAGCATCGGCAGCTCGCAGACGCCGTGGGTGGCCGGTGACTTCATCTATATTCTCAGCACCGACGACGAACTCATTTGCCTGACGCGCGACGAGGGGCGGGTGCGCTGGATCGAGAGCCTGCCGCAGTTCCAGAACGAGAAGGATCGCCAGGATCCGATCGCCTGGTCCGGGCCGGTGCTGGTCGGCGACCGGCTCGTGGTCACCAGTTCCGCGGGCGATGCCCTGTCGCTGTCGCCCTACACGGGCGAGGCGCTCGGGCGCATCCAGCTGCCGTCGAGCGCGCACCTGCCGCCGATCGTGGCCAACGGCACGATGTATCTCCTCTCCGACAACGGGGAGCTGACGGCGTTCCGCTGACCGGCGGGCGCCCGATGGGCGGGCGACCATGTCCTTCACCGTGGCTATCGTCGGCCGGCCGAACGTCGGCAAGTCCACGCTGTTCAATCGACTGGTCGGCAAGCGGCTGGCGCTGACCGACGATCTGCCGGGCGTCACCCGCGACCGGCGGAGCGGAGCGGCCAGCCTCGGCGACCTCCAGTTCACCATCATCGACACCGCCGGGCTCGAGGACAGCGACGCCAAGAGCCTGACCGGCCGCATGCGCCAGCAGACCGAGCGGGCCGTGGCGGAGGCCGATGCGGCGATCTTCCTGATCGACGCCCGCGCCGGCCTGACGCCGCTCGACCGGCACTTCGCGGACTGGCTGCGCAAGCAGGACACGCCGGTCATCCTGGTCGCCAACAAGTGCGAGGGGCGCCTGCCAGTGGCCGGCCTGGCCGAGGCCTTCGCGCTCGGGCTGGGCGAGCCGATCCCGTTTTCGGCCGAGCATGGCGAGGGGCTGTCCGATCTCTACGACGCGATCCGCGAGCATATGCCCGCCGGGGAGGGCGCGGCGGCGGAAGCGGCGCCCGACGGGCCGCTGCAGCTGGCGATCGTCGGGCGGCCCAACGTCGGCAAGTCCACGCTCATCAACCGGCTGGTGGGGGAGGAGCGGCTGCTGACCGGGCCGGAGCCGGGCATCACCCGCGACGCCATCGCGGTCGAGTGGCGGCACCGCGGGCGGCCGATCCGGCTCGTCGATACCGCGGGCATGCGGCGGCGCTCCCAGGTGGTGGAGCGGCTGGAGAAGCTGGCGGTCGATGACAGCCTGCGGGCCGTGCAGTACGCGGAGGTGGTCGTCCTCGTGCTCGATGCCGCGGATATGCTGGAGAAGCAGGACCTGGCGATCGCCCGCCACGTGATCGAGGAGGGGCGGGGGCTGGTGATCGCGGCCAACAAGTGGGACACGATCAAAGACAAGACGGACGCCCTGAAGATGCTGAAGGACCGCGTGGCGGCCTCGCTGACGCAGGCGCAGGGTGTCGCCGTGGTGACGCTGTCGGCGCGCACCGGGCAGAACCTCGACAAGCTGATGAGCGCCGTGCTGGACACCCATGAGACCTGGAATCGCCGGCTGACGACGCCGGAGCTGAACCGCTGGCTCGGCGCCGCCGTCGACGCCCACCCGCCGCCGCTGGTGAAGGGCCGCCGCATCAAGCTGCGCTACATGACGCAGACCAAGACCCGGCCACCGACCTTCCAGTTGTTCGGCAACCAGCTGGACGTGCTGCCGGAGCCCTACCTGCGCTACCTCGTCAACAGCATGCGCGAGCGCTTCGACCTGCCGGGGGTGCCGGTGCGGGTGGTCGTGCGCAAGGGCAAGAACCCGTATGTGGGCAAGAAGCGAAATTGAGCATTGCACCCCATGTCCAGCGGGAATTGCGGCGGTACGAAAGGATGATTTCACGCGGAGACGCGGAGGCGCGGAGGTGATCCAGGTGCCTTTGCGTCTCGGCGTCTTTGCGGTCGACTGAATCTGAGCGACCTTCCTTCGCCCGCCAAAGCGGGCTTCGCGAAGGCGGGTGGACCCCATGCCCAGCGGAGAAGTTGGCGATTGGCGTTCTCCGTAGGGGCGCTCCCATGTGGGCGCCCTTCTTCTTGGGTTCGTTGCGGTCGCGGGCGGCCTCCCTGGGTCAAGCCCGAGGATGGGGGCCGCCCCTTACGGCAGACGTTGAATCTGAGCAATGGACCCCATGCCCAGCGGTAGGCATGGGTAGTCATGGTGGGGATGGGTCCAATCGCAGAATTCGCAATTCAACCTTACGCAAGAGATTGACGGCGCCCGCGGTACAGCCTCGGCGCCGCCGGGGTATGGCGAGGCGCGTGCCTCCGACCTATTCACGATGTCAAATATCGACCGAAGGATTGCTCCTTCAGGTTCGGAACAATACAGGAACTATGGGCACCTGTCAAGCGCTGAGAGCGCGGCGGGCCGCGGATTCATGGCGCGCTGCCGCGCGCGTGCCCCTCACCCTGCCCTCTCCCGCAAGGGGAGAGGGGGCACAACTCAAC
>JBGPEQ010000256.1:0-6176 GCA_041482855.1 Dongiaceae bacterium
GGCACCGGCCTCGGCCTCTCCACGGTCTACGGCATCGTCAAGCAGACCGGCGGCTTCATCTTCGTCGATTCGCGCTCGAAGCAGGGCGCCACCTTCTCCATCTACCTGCCGAAACATGTGCCGTCGGCCTCCGATGTGCAGAGGGCCGAGCCCGCCGCCGACTCCGGCCGCACCGTCGACGACACCGGCATCGGCACCGTGCTGCTGGTCGAAGACGAGGACGCCGTGCGCCTGTTCGGCGCCCGTGCGCTCCGCAACAAGGGCTACAAGGTGCTGGAGGCCCGAAGCGGCGAGGCGGCGCTTGAGATCATGGCCAGCCACAAAGACCCGGTCGATCTCATCATTACCGACGTGGTGATGCCGCGCATGGACGGCCCGACCCTCATCAAGGAGGTGCGGCAGAAGCAGCCGAGCCTGAAAGTGATCTTCATTTCCGGCTACGCCGAGGACAATTTCCGCCGCCGCCTAGACATGGATTCCGACATCCACTTCCTGCCCAAGCCGTTCTCGCTCAAGCAGCTCGCGGGCAAGGTGAAGGAGGTCATGCGCGAGGGGAGCGCGTAGGCGCTCCCGGTGTCGATCATCCCGTCATGCTCCTCGGTGCGGCCTTCCCGCCAATTCTCTCTCCTTCTTCTTGTTCTCTTCGTCCTCGCCGCATTCCAAGCGCATTCGCTCGACGTCGCGCGAGCGGACTCGACCGCAAACGCGAGCGCATCGCCGTATCACGGCCTCGGATTCACGGTCCAACTTCCTGCCGGCATTGCCGTCAGGAAGTCGGAGTCGATCGACTTCGACACCTATGAATTCTCGCGTCCGGCTGACGGCACGATCTTGCTCGGCGCCTATGCCGGCAATGCGCCGGACTTCCCGCAATCCGTCCCGAGCAATGCGAACGAGGGCATCAAACAGATCAACGGCCTGCGCGCCACCAGCTATCGCTGGACCGACGCGGCCGGCCGCTTCCACGCCGCGCTGCTGATCGAATTGGCGCCGCAGACCGAGCCGCGATTTTCACAGTTCCTCCATTATTGGTACCATGATCTAACGGGGTCCGATGCGGCGCTGTCCGATGGCATCATCGCCAGTTCGGTTGGTGAACCGTAATGTCCCTTCTCGCTCGAGTTCATGACTGGGCAAGTCGTCCTGGTTTCTGGGACTCTCATGCCCGGCAAACCCCTGATGTTGCCAGTCGGCGAGCCCGATTTGGCGGGGGTCTTCAAGGTCGAGCGGCGGATCGATCGCTATGCCGGCCTGTACTCGCCGTAACAAGTGGACCGCCGTTGCGGTGATCAGTTCGCGGGGCTGCCGCATATGAGTCTTTCGCTCGAGCAGGTTCTGCTGCTTGCTCCAGATGCCCGTTCCGCCGTCGCCGGCGAGAAGCTTGGCACGCCGGCGTCCTGGCAGAATCTCGGCGCCAACGACGACGCCTATTGGGGCGAGTGCAAGGGCAGCGCGCTCTATCGAGTGCGCGTGGCCCGCGCCGACCTCGCCGCCAAGTGCACCTGCCCGAGCCGGAAGTTTCCCTGCAAGCACGTGCTGGGTTTGCTCGTCCTGGCCGTGACGATGCCGCGGGCGCTGATCGCTACGCAACCGCCGGAGTGGGTAATTGAATGGCTGGTCAGGCGCGGCGAGAGCGCGGCCCGGAAAGCAACCGATGCAGATTCGTGATCAACATCTCGCCGCGGACGTTGGCGCAGAAAAATCTCCGGACAAGAGAATCGCCGGCAAGCGGCTGCAGAGACTCAGGTTTTGGATCGGCTAGGATTTTTACCGAGTTGCGCAGGCGGCGTCGGCGGCGCCATGGTGACGCTGCGACGTTCCCTTCCGACGATGGAGCGCTCCCCTGACACCGCCTAGCCACGCGCGGGCCGGGTCCTAGAAGCTCGGCCGCAAACCGGCGGCTCGCGAATGTGAGCGGGCAGCGAACACCGCAACTCGGTTGACGCTGATGGCGATGGAACGTCATTCAACCACGATGCCGAATTGAAGTAGCCCGGCGCCGGACACACGCAGTTCTAGCGCGAGGCAACTTTCAATCTGTCCCTGTCCCGCATCCAAACCGAACGAAGGCCGGTCCTGCACCGGCCTTCGTCTTTTGCGCTCTCGCGGCAGTGCGGTTGGTTCCTGGCCCATGTGGTGACGCCTTGCGGCGAATTCGGCACTGGGCGGAGGGTGGCGAGCTGCCTTGCCCTACTGCCCTTCCCGCAGCGCTTTCACGAACTCGGAAAGCCCGACCTGCCGCTCGCGCCGGAGACGCTCGGCCTGCAGGATGGCCCGCACGCGGCGCACGCTCGAGTCGATATCGTGGTTGACGATGATGTAGTCGTACTCGGCCCAGTGGCTCATCTCGTCGGCGGCCTTGGCCATGCGGCGGCCGACTTCGGCTGCACTGTCCTGGGCGCGCGACTTGAGGCGGCGCTCAAGTTCGCGCGTCGAGGGCGGCAGAATGAAGACGCTGACCAAGTCCTCGCGCGCCTTCTCGGCCAGCTGCTGGGTGCCCTGCCAGTCGATGTCGAACAGCACGTCGCGGCCCTCGGCCAGCGCCGACTCCACGGCTGCGCGCGGCGTGCCGTAGTAGTTGCCGAACACCTTGGCGTGCTCGAGCAAGGCTGCCTCGCCCACCAGCCGGTCGAATTCCGCCGCATCGATGAAGTGATAGTCGTTGCCGTCGACCTCGCCGGGGCGGCGCGGTCGCGTCGTAACCGAGATCGACATCGAGAGGTTGCCGTCGCGCTCCAGCAGCTTGCGCGAGATCGTCGTCTTGCCCGCCCCCGACGGCGACGACAGCACGAGCATGAGGCCGCGCCGCCTGACCTCGCCGGCCTCTCCCTTGTCGTCGGGACGCTCCTTTGCCTTGGTCATCACTCGATGTTCTGCACCTGCTCGCGCAGCTGGTCGATGGCGGCCTTGAGGTCGAGCCCGACCGACGTCAACTCGACGTCTGACGATTTCGAGCACAGCGTGTTGGCTTCGCGGTTGAACTCCTGGCAGAGGAAATCGAACTTGCGGCCGACGGCGCCGCCCTCCGCCAGCAGCTTGCGCGCAGCGGCGACATGCGCCGCCAGCCGGTCCAGTTCCTCGCGCACGTCGGCCTTGGTGACCAGCAGCGCCGCCTCGTGAGCGAGGCGCTCCTCCGGCAGTGCCGGCGAGGCCTCGAGCAGCACCTCCACCTGTTGCTTGAGGCGCGCCTTGAGCGCCGCCGGCTGTGCGGCTGCTGTCGCGGCGGCGCGCTGCCGCAGTTCCTCGATGGCGTCGAGATGCTGGCCGACCAGCGTCGCCAGCCGGCCGCCCTCCTCGTGACGCATGGCGGCGAGCGCCGCCAGCGCCCGCGCGAGCGTCTCGTTCATGCGGGCGAGCCGCACCGCCCGCTGCTCCTCGCTCGGCTCCGCCTCCTCGACCACCTCGACGACGCCGCGCACGGCGAGCAGGCTGTCGAGTCGCGGCGGCGCGGCATTGCCCTTTCCTGCATACTCGGCGGCGAGCGCCATCAGCTGATCCAGTAGATCGCGGTTGATGCGGGCCCGCGGCGGCTCGCCGCCCCGCGCCAGCGTGAGGGTGAGCGCGACGTTGCCGCGCTTGAAGCGCTCCGCCACCGCGGCGCGGGCCGCCGCCTCCAGGGCCTCGAAGCCCGGCGGCAGCCGGCAACGCACCTCGAGGTTGCGGCCGTTGACGCTCTTCGCCTCCCAGGCCCAGTGCAGACCGGGATGCAGGTCGGCGGCGTCGGCCCCTTCCGCGCGCGCGAATCCGGTCATACTGGCGATGGGCAAGGCGGTCTCCGATCCCCGTGTACAACACGAAATCTAGTGGTGGCGCTAGCGCGGGCCACTATATACTCGGCGGCCGCTACCAACAAGCGACCCCATGAAAGACCCGCGCAGCATTCTCATCACCGGCGCCAGCAGTGGCATCGGCGAGGCCCTGGCGGCGGCCTATGCCGGGCCGGGCGTCAGCCTCGCCCTGACGGGCCGCGACGCCAGCCGCCTGGAAGCTGTGGCCGCCGCCTGCCGCCAGCGCGGCGCCGGCGTGCAGGAAAAGATCATCGACGTCGCCGATCGCGAGGCAATGGCGCGCTGGATCGACGAGATCGACCGCGTGGCGCCAATCGATCTGGTGATCGCCAATGCCGGCATTGGCGTCGGTACCGCCGACGGCTTCGAGACCGAGGAGCAGACCCGCAGCGTTTTCGGCGTCAATCTCGGCGGCGCCTTCAACACCGTGCTGACGCTGATCCCGAAGCTGGTGGCGCGCCGGCGCGGGCAGATTGCGCTGGCGAGTTCGTTGGCATCGTTCCGCGGCTTCCCGGGCTCGCCGACCTACTGCGGCAGCAAGGCGGCGCTGCGCGTCTGGGGCGAGGGCCTGCGCGGCGACATGCATTCCTACGGCGTCGAGGTCAGCGTGATCTGCCCCGGCTTCGTCGCCAGCCGCATCACCGTCCGGAACGAATTCCCAATGCCGTTCCTGATGAGCGCCGAGCGCGCCGCCGCCATCGTCAAGCGCGGCCTCGCCCGCAACCGCGCCCGCATCGCCTTTCCCTTCCCGATGTACTTCGCCATCTGGCTCCTCGGCACGCTCCCGCCGCTCCTGACCGACCCGCTGCTGATGCGGCTGGCGAAGAAGCAATAGCCGCCAGCTCACGGCTACCTTACTGCGCTTCCGTCTGCGTCTTCTGCTGCTGGCGCCAGGCGGCGACGTTTTTGTTGTGCTCGTCGAGGGTGGCGGCGAAGGCGTGGCCGCCGCTGCCGTCGGCGACGAAGTAGAGGTCCTTCGTACTGTCTGGATGCAGCACGGCCCGGAGCGACGCGCGGCCCGGATTGGCGATCGGCCCTGGCGGGAGGCCCGGGTTCACGTAGGTGTTGTAGGGATTGGCAACCTGCAGATCGGCCCGGGTGAGCGCGCGCCCCAGCGGCCCCTTGCCGCCGGTGAGCGCGTAGATGACGGTCGGGTCGGATTGCAGCGGCATGCCCTGCGCCAGCCGGTTGAAGAACACCGACGCGACATGGGGCCGCTCCGCCGCCAAGCCTGTCTCCTTCTCGACGATCGAGGCCAGGGTCACGGCCTCGGCGACGCTCTTCAGGGCCACCGTGCTGTCGCGCGCCGGCCACAGTTCCGCCAGCGCATCGCTCATCCCCTTGCGCATGCGCTCGAGCAGCTGCGGGCGCGTATCGCCTTTGCTGAAGAAATAAGTCTCCGGCAGCAGCGAGCCGTCCGCCGGCATCTCCGCGGGCATGCTGCCGTCGAGGTCGGGCGCCGCCGCCACGAGCGCCACGATCTCCGCCGAGGTCAGCCCCTCCGGAATGGTCAGGCGGTGCACGACGGTGGTGCCGGCGATCATCTGCTCCATGATCTCGCGCATGCTGCGGCGGGCGGGAAACTGATATTCGCCGGCCTGCAAGGGCCGCTCCTCGCCATAGACGCGCACGCCCGCGGAGAACACCAGCGGGTCCGCGATCACGCCGGCGTCGGCCAGCTTGTCGGCGATGGCGCGCACACCCAGGCCGTGCTCGATGACGACGGTGGTATCGGCTGCCGCCGGGCCCGGCTCGTGGAATTTCGTGAAGCCCCAATAGGCCGCTCCGCCCGCCAGCCCGACCGCGAGGACGAGCAGCAGCAGGAACAGGCGGACCAGCTTGCCGATCAACGTGCTACGGCGCGCCGGTGAAGATCAGGCTGGCGTTGGTGCCGCCGAAGCCGAAGGAGTTGGAGAGCGCGGTGCGGATCTTGCGCGGCTTGGCTTGCCGGGGCACGAGGTCGAGATCGCAGCTGGGCGACGGGTTATCCAAGTTCAGGGTCGGCGGGCACACCCCGTCGCGGATCGCCAGGATGCAGAAGATGGCCTCCACGCTGCCGGCTGCCCCCAGCAGATGCCCGATCGCCGACTTGGTCGACGACATCGAGAGCTTGTAGGCGGCCTCGCCGAATACCCGCTTCACGGCGTTGAGTTCGATCTCGTCGCCGAGCGGCGTCGAGGTGCCGTGGGCATTGATGTAGTCGATGTCCTCGGGGTTGAGCTGGGCGCGCTTCAGCGCCCCCTTCATGGCGCGCATGGCGCCGCCGCCGTTCTCGTCCGGCGCGGTGATGTGATAGGCGTCGCCGGACATGCCGTAGCCGATGATCTCCGCATAGATCTTGGCGCCGCGCTTGCGGGCGTGCTCCAGCTCCTCCAGCACCACGATGCC
>JBGPEQ010000257.1:0-6159 GCA_041482855.1 Dongiaceae bacterium
ATGCCCAACGGCGATCCCGGCGCCGCCGACCAGGAGGGACTGCGCCGCGACCTCGGCGATCTCATGCGCCGCTATGGCGAGATGATGGGCGACATCCCGCGCCCGCTCGGCCGCGCCGAACGCGCGATGCGCGACGCTTCGGAGGCGCTGAAGCAGGGCAAGCCCGGCCAGGCCATCGATCCCCAGAGCCAGGCGCTGGGCGAGCTGCAAAAGGGCATGCAGGACATGGCCAACGCCATGATGCAGCAGCTCCAGCAGCAGGCCGGCCGGAACCCGGGCCAGGATCCCTCCGGCCAGGGCCGCGATCCGCTCGGCCGCAACGAGAACGGCACCGGCGCCATCGACACCACCGACGTGAAGATTCCCGAGCAATCCGACGTGCAGCGGGCGCGCGAGTTGATCGACGAGTTACGGCGCCGCTCCGGCGACCGGGCGCGGCCGAAGGTCGAGCGCGATTACATCGACCGTCTGCTGAAGCGGTTCTAGTCCCGAGTCGCGTTCGCGCTATCGCACTCGCAACTTCTCTGCACGACTATCCTGCGTCCTTCGACAGGCTCAGGATGAGGGGAAATCTTTGTGGCACAAAGAAAGCGCCTCATCCTGAGCCTGTCGAAGGACCCGCAGCGCCGATCCCAGTCTCCCGCGGCACCTACAAAGAACCGTCGCCGACGAAGGTCACCGCGCTCCGGCCGAAGCCGTTGGGCGGACTGATGGCCTGGGTGCGGAAGCGGCCGGTCTCGCCGGGCTGGAGCACGGCATCGTCGCCGGCGAACGTCCAATCCATGATGCCCTTGTCGTCGGAGTCGAAGAGCGTGGCGCGCAGGACGGGGACGGCCTGGGGCTGCTGGCCGCGGTTGGTGATCTCGCCCTGCAACACCAGCACTTCCATGCCGGCGACCGGCCGGTGGACGACCTTCAGGTTGCCGACGTCGAGCGTCGTGCTCGAGGTGTCCACCAGGCCGCCGATGAGATCGTAGACCCGCTTGGCCCGCGGCCAGGTCTCGATGATCTGGCTGCGCGCGAAATAACCGGCGCTGACCGCCGCGATCACCACCACCGCGGCCACCGCCAGCGCCATGCGAACGCGCGAGCGGCGGCGGCGCGGCGGGACGTAGGGTGCGGGCAAATTGAAGCGCGGCGGGCCCAGGTCGGGCTGGCCGCTCAACGGCGAGATGACATCGACCCGCCGCGGCAGGTCCGCCGGCGGCGATTGCATCCAGGTATGGCCGCATTTCGCGCACCGCACCATACGTCCGATGACCCCCAGCGCGGCCGGGTCGGTGAGGTAGCGCGTCTTGCACGCTGAACAGGTGACGATCATCACACGCGCGATCTGGACCGATGGGGTAATCGTTTAGCCCTGAGTCGGGGGCGAGCGCAATAATCACGGGCCGCGGCCGGTCTGTCCAGGCGGCTGGACGATACAAACTCCGCTGTGCCATCCTGCGGCCCCAACGGTTCAGCCGGGATGCCCAGACATTGGTGCTGTTCGAGAACGTCGGCGTGCGCTATGGCGCCGGACCGGAAATCATCCACGGGGCCACCTTCACGCTGGCGCCAGGCTCGTTCCACTTCCTGGTGGGCCCGAGCGGCGCCGGCAAATCCTCGCTGCTGCGGCTGATGTACATGACGCTGCGGCCATCGAGCGGCCGGGTCAACCTGTTCGGCCGCGATCTCGACGGCCTGCATCGGCGCGAGATTCCCCTGCTGCGCCGGCGCATCGGCGTGGTGTTCCAGGATTTCCGGCTGCTCACCAACCTGACCGCCCTCGACAACGTCGCCCTGCCCCTGCGTATTGCCGGGGTGCGCGAATCGCAGGTACGTCAGCATGTGACCGAACTCCTGCAGTGGGTCGGGCTGGCCGACCATGTGAGCGCCCTTCCGGCCACGCTCTCGGGCGGGCAGCAGCAGCGGGTGGCGATCGCGCGGGCGGTGATCGCGCGGCCGAGCCTGCTGCTGGCCGACGAACCGACCGGCAATGTCGACGACAGCATCGGCGTGCGCCTCATGTATCTGTTCGAGGAACTCAACAAGATGGGCACCACCGTGGTGATCGCGACCCACAACGAGCGGCTGGTGGGCAAGTTCGAGCACCGGCAGCTGCGCGTCGAGGCCGCCACGGTGCGGCTGGTCGCGCGCCCCGAGGCGGCCTGAATGGGCCTGCTGCGCAGCGACCTGCCGCTCGGCGGCGACGGCTCCGCCCGCTTCCTGCCGTGGATCATCGGCTGCATGGTCTATCTGGCGGCGCTGGCGCTGGCCGCCACCATGGGCGCCGACCGCCTCGCCGACCGCTGGCGCAGCGATCTCTCCGGCACCTTCTCGATCCAGATCCCGCCGAACGCCTCGACCACCGCCAGCGAGCGCGAGCGGCTGCTCAGCGACATCGTCGACGGCGTGACCAAGATGCCGGAGGTGGCGCGCGTACACGTCGTCGACGACGCGGAGAAGCAGCATTTGCTGGAGCCTTGGTTGGGACCGGGGGGCCTGCCCGAGGACGTGCGGCTGCCCGATCTCGTCGTCGTGCAGCTCCGGCAGGACGCGCCGTCCGGCATCGAGGCGGTCAAGGCGCAAGTCGCCGGCCTCACGCCCGACGCCACGTTCGAGGACCATGCGCGCTGGCAGGGCGACATGCTGGCCTTCACCCACTCGATCGAGCTCTTGGCCAGCATCATCATCGGCCTGATCGCGGCCGCCGCCGTCACCACCGTCATCTTCGTCACGAGGACCGGGCTGTCCATCCATCGCCGGGTGATCGAAATCGTCCACCTCGTGGGCGCCTACGACAGCTACATCGCCAAGCAGTTCCTCCTGCATGCCATGCGTCTCGGCCTGATCGGCGGCATCGGCGGCACCGGCCTCGCCGGGCTGACGCTCATCGGCCTCGATCGCCTGCTCGGCGGTGCGCAAACCTCGCTGCTGCCGGCCCTGGCGCTCGACCTCAATCAGTGGCTGGCGATGGCGGTGGTGCCGGTCGCCGTCAGCATCGTCGCCATGATCACGGCGCACCTGACCGTGATCTACGTGCTCGGGCGCGACCTCTAGCGCATGCGGTCGTCGCGACCACGGTTCCGCCGCCGCCGGGGTGAGGGATTGCGCCGGCGGCTGGCGCGGCTGACGGGCGCGTTCCTGGTGCTGTTTTCGATCTGGCTCGCCGGGCTCATCTACTTCACCACCCTGATCCCTGACAGCGTGGCCGATCCGACCACCGCAACGGATGGGATCGTCGTCCTCACCGGCGGCAGCGACCGCCTGCGCGAGGGGCTGCAGCTCTTGGCCGACGGCAAGGCCAAGCGGCTGCTGATCTCCGGCGTCTACCGCGAGGCCAGCCTTGCCGACCTGCTGCAGACCGGCGAGGCGCCGGCCGGCCTGTCGCAGCCAATGATCGATTGCTGCATCACCATCGGCTATCGCGCCGGCAACACCCTCGGCAACGCGACCGAGGCCGCCGAATGGGCGAATGCCAACAACATCCACAGCCTGCGCCTGGTGACCGCCGACTACCACATGCCCAGGAGCCTGCTCGAATTCTCCCACGCGATGCCGGGGGCGCTGATCGTGCCCCATCCGGTATTTCCCGAGGAGGTAAAGCGCGAGCGGTGGTGGCTGTGGCCGGGCACCGCCAGCCTGGTCGTGACCGAGTATCACAAATACCTGGCCGCGCTGGTGCGCAGCTGGATCGATCGCCTGGCGGGCCGATGACCACGCTCCGCTCGTTCCTCTTCAATATCCTGTTCGCGCTGTGGACGGCGCTCATCTTCGTGCTCAGCCTGCCGACACTGGTGCTGCCGCGCGGCGCCGTCTGGTGGATGGGCGGCCTGTGGGTGCGCGGCGCCTTGCTGCTGCTGCGCGCAATCGTCGGTCTCAAGCACCGCGTGCGCGGCGTCGAGCACCGCATCGCCGGCCCCGCCATCTACGCCGCCAAGCACCAATCGGCCTGGGATACGCTGGTGTTTCCCCTGCTGCTGGACAAGCCCGCCTATGTGCTGAAGGAGGAGCTGATCCGCGTCCCGCTCTTCGGGTCATACCTGAAGCAGTGCGGCATGATCCCGGTCGACCGCGAGGGCGGCGGCAGCGCGCTGAAGCAACTGCTGAGGGCTGCCCGCGCCGCCGTTGCGCAAGGCCGCTCGATCCTGATCTACCCCGAAGGCACGCGCACCCCGCCGGGCGAGCGCCGCCCCTTCCACCCCGGCGTCGCCGCCCTCTACGGCGACCTCGGCGTGCCCGTGGTCCCGGTGGCCCTGAACTCCGGCCTGTTCTGGGGCCGCCGCAGCTTCCACAAGAAGCCCGGCACCATCACCATCGAGTTCCTGCCGCCGATCGCGCCGGGTTTGCCACGGCGGGAGTTCATGCGGGAATTGCAGGAGCGGATGGAGGGCGCGAGCCAGCGGCTGGCTGCGTCCGACGCAGCGTAGTGGCCCTTGGTTCGAGGGCGGTGGACAGCTCTGTGGATATCGCAACAGCTGCCCACAGAACTCCGCGCCGCACTATTGGGGAAACCGGGGATATCCCGAATTCTCGCGCCAGATCAGATTACTATGACCGCATGAGCCGAGTGTAACTCAATGGGCGATTATCCCCTCGACGCAAGGGCCGCTCTAAAATAGGCGGTGCCAGTTGTCATGGAGGTATTCCGCAGCCGGGTAGCAGACAAAGCCGAGGAGAAACCCGACGATCAAGCCATCTCTAAATTGTGCCCGGAGTCGTGGTTGCCAGCGGGCGCGCTCAAGCTCCTCTTTGAGCAGGTTTTCAAGAGCTGGAAAGAGGGAGGTTCTGTCATTGGCGACTCCCGCTAGAGGAGACTCGACGCATTCCAATGGAGATATACCAGATCTTGTCGCTCCTCCGGGGACAACCGGGCGATTGGAACCGTTCCAAAGCCCGCCCTTCTCATCTTCGACTCTGTTCAAACTTTGAACATCGCGCAGCCGCTCTCGCGCCAGCGACAGCGCTATCCAGCCTTCAAGGCAGATCGGAACTCCGGTAGCGGTGCCTCGTTGGGATACGGGCGGCTCGAATGGCTTCGATATCGCTGTCGCTGAGTTCAGTCACCGCCAGGGCATGACGGTCGAGCTTCCCGGGCCGCTCATACTCGACGCTCGGCCGGCCGTACTTCGTGACCGTCACCGGTGTTTCTCCCTGGCAGCGTCTACCGCAGCTGCGTTGCGTCGATCGATGGCAGTTGGGCCGGATGAACAATATCCTCGTAGAGGTTGCGGCAGGAGGCCGGCGCCGGCGGCTTGGGATAGGCCGTGCAATCGATGGCGCCGGGCTGGCTGCTGGATCGGTATGCCTCCGGCAGGTCCGGCGACGCGCAGGCGGATATGCTCAGCGCTACGAGCACAAGCGACTGTTTCCACATCGCACACACCCTTAATCGGTTCCATTCAAGACGCCGTCGGTCGTGGATCACAGCCGCGGGCAGCACCAATATCAGCGACGAGTTTGGCCGGTTCCATTCAAACCGGGCGCGACTATTCTCTTGAAAATTGTTCATTAATTGTTCTATAATGATGCCATGATCGGCGATCGAAATTCCACATGCGCAACAGTCGGCCGGCTTGTCGCCAATGCCGTGTCGCAATCCGAGCGATCCACCCCATGCCCAGCGACGAATTCGGGGGCTTCTCGCTGGGCGCACGTCCCGCTAGGTTGAGTCCATGCCCCAAGTCGCCGCCATCTCCCAGCAGATCTGGGACATGAAATACCGCCTGAAGGACGCGGGCGGCGGAGCCGTCGATCGGACGATCGAGGACAGCTGGCGGCGCGTCGCCACCACGCTGGCCGCGCCGGAAAAGGACCCTGGGCTCTGGGCCGAGCGTTTCTATGAGGCCATGGCGGACTTCAAGTTCCTGCCGGCAGGCCGCATCCTCGCCGGCGCCGGGACCAAGCGGAAGGTCACCCTCTTCAACTGCTTCGTCATGGGGACGATCCCCGACGACATGCGCGGCATCTTCGAGCATCTGCTCGAGGCCGCCCTTACCATGCAGCAGGGCGGCGGCATCGGTTACGATTTCTCGACGCTCAGGCCCAAGGGTGCGCCGGTGAAGGGCGTCGGCGCCGACGCCTCCGGCCCGCTGACGTTCATGGATGTGTGGGACGCCATGTGCCGCACCATCATGAGCGCCGGCCACCGCCGCGGCGCCATGATGGCGACCATGC
>JBGPEQ010000258.1:0-6153 GCA_041482855.1 Dongiaceae bacterium
CAACATCGCCGCTGCCCAGAAGAAGCAGGAAGCGCAGCGCCAGCACATGCAGACCTTCATCGACCGCTTCCGTTACAAGGCCAGCAAGGCGCGGCAGGCGCAGTCGCGCATCAAGATGCTCGCGCGCATGGAGCCGATCGTCTCGGTCGCCGAGGAGCAGACGATCGAATTCGACTTTCCGAACCCGGACCAGCTGGCGCCGCCCATCCTCGCGCTCGACCACGTCGAGGCCGGCTATGAGCCGGGCAAGCCGGTGCTGCGCAACCTCAACCTGCGGCTCGATATGGACGACCGCGTCGCGCTGCTCGGCGCCAACGGCAACGGCAAGTCGACTTTGGCGAAGCTGCTGGCCGGCCGTCTCAAGCCGCTGTCCGGCACGCTGCGCAAATCAGGGAAGCTGCGCGTGGGCTACTTCGCCCAGCATCAGACCGACGAATTGGACGTCAACGCGACGCCGCTGCAGATCATGGAACGTCTGGCGCCGACGACGATCGAGCAGAAGCGGCGCGCCCATCTCGGCCGTTTCGGCTTCCAGCAGGACAAGGCGCTGACGAAGGTGAGTTCGCTTTCCGGCGGCGAGAAGGCGCGGTTGCTCCTCGCGCTCATGAGCCGGGAGACGCCGCACGTGCTGCTGCTGGACGAGCCCACCAACCATCTCGACATCGACTCCCGGCAGGCGCTGGTGCAGGCGATCAATTCCTTTGAGGGCGCCGTCGTACTGATCAGCCACGACCCGCATTTGATCGAACTCACCGCCGACCGCCTGTGGCTGGTCGCCGGCGGCCAGGTGAAATCCTTCGACGGCGATATGGACGACTATCGAAAACTGCTCACCGAGGAACGCCGCGACAGCAATGAGTCCGACTCCGCCGCGGACCGACGAAACAACGGCGATGGGACGGCGACGCACACCGCCGCGGGCCGCAAGGAGCAGCGCCGCGCCGCCGCCGAGCACCGTGCCGCCAACGCCCACCTCCGGAAGGCGGCGGTGGAGGCAGAAAAGCGATTGGAGAAGCTGCAGCAGAAGAAGGCCGCGCTCGAAACCCGCCTCGCCGACCCCGAGGTCTATAACGGCCCGACGGCCAAGCTGCTGGAGCTTCAGCTCCGCTATGGCGATCTCAAGCGCGAAATCGAGACGGCCGAGGATGCCTGGCTGGAGACGCAATCGGCGCTGGAATAGAACTCGACGCGTTCAACAGGAGAAGAAACTTTCATGACCCTTTCCATGTATCAGGCCTCGGTCCCCGTCTTCCTTCACACGCTCACCGCGCTTTCTGCGGTCCTCGACAAGGCCGCCGCGCACGCCGCCCAGCGCAAGATCGAGCCCTCTGTCCTGCTCAACACGCGCCTGTTCCCGGACATGTTTCCGCTTGTGCGCCAGGTGCAGCTCACCGCAGATTTCGCCAAGGGTGCCAGCGCCCGACTGGCCGGAGTCGAGGTGCCGAAATATGCCGACATCGAAGCCACGTTCGACGAACTTAAAGCACGCATCGCCAAGACCGTCGATTTCGTGAAGTCCCTGGAGCCGGCGCAGATCGACGGTTCGGAGGATCGCGAGATCACCATTCCCATCGGCGGCAAGCCGCAATCGTTCAAGGGCCAGCCCTACCTCCTGCACTTCGCGCTGCCGAACTTCTTCTTCCACGCCACCACGGCCTACGACATCCTCCGCCATTGCGGGGTGGAGGTCGGCAAACGCGATTTCATCGGGCCATTCGCGGCCTGAGGCAGCTCATCGGGACCGGAGCCTCGGGCCCGCTCCCGGCGATCTTGCGCGGGATCAGTCGATCTCTCGGTTCAAGTGGCCTGCTTGCGGTCGCCCTCTCCAAAGCGGCCGAAATATCGCTTCTGCGCGTCGGTCTGCAGATCGTAAATCGATTCCGGTTGGCGCCGGATCGGCATGGGCATGCGCATCGGAGTCGCCACCACGCGCGGCTCGAGCGTCGGCGTACCCACAATCATTCGTTCCATGAAATGCGCGTAGTCGCGATAGTTGCGGAGATCCGAAAACAACGGCCAGGCATCGGCAGCGGCAATTTCGTAGAACAGAATCCGGCGCTGCCGGTTCGACCGGTTCAATGCCGAGCCATGCAGGGCGCGGACGTGATGGATAGTCATGCTGCCGGCCGTGCCGGTGAGCGCCTTCGCTGCCGAAAGATCCGGCGGATCCGTCTCTTGGTTGACCGCGCCCGAGAAGTAGCCCTGATGATGATGGTTGTAGATGGGGCCGCGATGGCTGCCTGGCAACACCATGAGCGGTCCGTTCTCCATCAGCACGTCGTCCAGCATGATGCCGACGGCGAGCAGATCATCGTTCGTGTGCGGATAAAACGCCCAATCCTGATGCCATTCGACGGCCGCGCCGTAGTTGGCGAACTTCATGTTCAGTTTGCTGCCATGGAGCCGCAGGTTCGGTCCGATCAGCTGCGTCACCGGGCCGATCACGCCGGGCGAGCGGACCAGGTCCCAGAAGAACGGATCGCGGTCGACCGGCTCTTTCAGCCGCCGGACGCGCGGCTCTTCCGGCGTGTGGGATTCCTCAAGGTCATACACTTCGTTGTTGTGCACGATACCGCGCGCCCGGGCGACGAAATCATCGACGATGGCCTGCAATCGGGCGAGCAGATCCGCCGGAACCGCATTCTCGACGAGAATGCAGCCGGTCGACCGATAGATCTCTATCTGTGCAGAGGTGAGCATCATTTCCTCCCGCCGCACCCTGCCAGGCGCGCCGTCCCCGCAATCCGAGTTGAGGACCCCATTGTATACAGTCGGTCGAATTGCACCAAGACACTCGGCGGAACTGCAGGGCGGGGCTTGAACCCGCCCTGCAATCGCCTCACCTACCTGGCGCCGCGGTCGAGGAAGCGTGTCAGGCTGCCCGCGAGAGTCACGAAGTCGGACGGCATCAGCATGATCGTCGTGGAGTTCTTCTCCGCGCCGACCTCCGTGATCATCTGCATGCGCCGCAGCTCCAGCGCCAGCGGATGTTCGCCCATCTTGCGCGCGCCTTCCGAGAGCTTCTCCGAGGCCTCCAGTTCGGCCTCGGCCTTGATGACGCGGGCGCGCTTCTCGCGGATGGCCTCGGCCTCGCGCGCCATGGCGCGCTGCATGGCCTCGGGGATCTCGACGTCCTTCATCTCGATCATCTCGACCTCGACGCCCCAGGCCTCCGTTGCCCCGTCGACGATGCTGCGCAGCACGTCGTTGATGCGGTCGCGTTCCTTCAGCACTTCGTCCAGCAGATGCTGGCCGATGATGTTGCGCAGCGAGGTGAGCGCCACCTGATACGCCGCCGCGTTGTAGTTCTGCACGGCGATGATGGCCTTCATCGGATCGACGATGCGATACCACAGCACGGCGTCGACCTTGATGGTGACGCTGTCCCTGGTGATGGTCTCCTGCTGCTCGACCGATACGGTCTTGGTGCGCAGGTCGAGCAGGCGCTGCCACTCGATGATCGGGATGATCCAGTAGAGGCCGGGGCCGCGCACGGACTTGTAGCGCCCGAGGCGGAACACGACGGCGCGCTCATATTCCTGCGCGATGCGGATGCCCGCGAGGCCGAAGGCGACCACCAGGGCGCCAATGACAATTGCATACATGGTTAGCTCCTTTCCTGCCGCCCATGCCCATCAAGAGACGCTCCCCGCCGGCGTCGGCAGGACGACGGCAAAGGCCGAGGTCGCGACGACGCGGAACCGCCTGTCGTTCGGAGGGCTGTCAGGTCTCAGGGTGGGACCGGCGAAGCGGCCGTTCCGTTCAGCGGGGCAAGATCGCCGAAAGCGCGTCTAACGCGCAGTCTGCCGAATCATGCCGAATGTCCGGAGAGAGTCGCTGCCGGCGGGCGTATGTCCCCGCCAACAGTCATGAACGATATGCAGCGCGAGCTACATGCCTTTCGACCCAGAGGAGAGCGTGCCCGCAGATGGGCACCCATGGGTCATGTGGCGTGCTTAACCGACGTCTGCAAGGCACCGAACAATTGGTATACGCAGTCGATGGCAACGACGGACTTGGCAGTCAGTTCGCCGCGCGCGGCTTCGGCACGTAGCGGCCGTTCTCGAGACGGCAGAACATTTCCCGCACCGAGGGGTGCTTCACGGGCTTGCCGGTCTCGTCGACCAGCAGGTTCTGCTCGGACACATAGGCGACATAGGTGGTCTCCGCGTTCTCGGCCAGCAGATGGTAAAAGGGCTGGTCCTTGCGCGGGCGGATTTCCGCGGGGATCGACTGATACCATTCCTCCGTGTTGTTGAAGATCGGGTCGACGTCGAAGATCACCCCGCGGAACGGATACACGCGGTGCTTGACGATCTGTCCGATCAGGAACTTGGCTTCGCGGATTTCGGTCATTCTCAAAATTCGGCCGCCGGCGTACGGCGGCGCGCATCCTGTCACATCGATCGCACAGTATAGCAGAACTTGTGCTCTGGTGTGCGAATTGACCGTTCGTTAAACTCAGCCGCCAGACAATGCAACGGAATCGCGACGGAGGCAGCCATAGCAGCGTCTTTCACCGACGGCGAGCGTAAACGCTTCCAGGGCCTGCTCCGGCTGGCGGCCGAGAGCCCGTTCGCCGGCGAGCGCGCCAACGCGTTCGCGGCGGCGACCCGGCTGGCGGCGCGCCACGGCCTGACGGTGGAAGATGCCGCCGCCGGCGACGACCGCGCGCCGCTGGCGCAGGCCGCGGATCGGCGCCAATCCTCGATGGGCGAGACCATGGGCGGGCGGCCGTGGCTCGCCGACTACGATCCGCCTGAGGTCGCCCGCTTCATGCACCTGACCAACATCGCCATCCGCCTGGCCAAGATGCAGCACGAAGCCGCGATGGCCGAGGCGCGCGCGCGCGGGCTCGACGCCGCCGCCGAGGCGGCGGCGCGGCGGCAGGCGGATCGCGTCCAGCGCCAATCCAACCGGCGGATGAACCCGCGCGACCACGCTCGCGTTCTCCTCACCGAAACCTCGCTGCGTCTGCGCGAGATCGTCGACATCACCGGCCTCGACATCTATCAGGTGGTCGGCCTGAAGCTGGCGCTGCGTCCGGGCACGCACAGCGGCGCGGCGCAGGCGGAGGCGCGATAACATGTCGGCACATGACTACACCTTTCCGGCGATCGATGGCGGCACCGTGAAGCTCGCCGACTTCAAGGGCAACCCGGTGCTGGTCGTGAACACGGCGTCCGAGTGCGGCTACACGCCGCAATATGCCGGCCTCGAAAAGCTCTGGCGCAACTATCGCAAGCGCGGGCTCGTCGTGCTGGGCGTGCCGTCGAACGATTTCGGCGCCCAGGAGCCGGGCGCCGAGCCGGCGATCAAATCCTTCTGCGAGATCAACTACGACGTCGACTTCCCGCTGACCGCCAAGCAGACGGTGATCGGCGCCGCCGCGCATCCGTTCTATCGCTGGGTCGTCACGGAACTCGGCGAGGCGGCGGCGCCGAAGTGGAACTTCCATAAATATCTGGTGGCACCCGACGGCAGCCTCGCCGGCCTCTGGCCCTCCGTCGTCGACCCGCTCGATCCGAAGATCACCGACGCGATCGAGGCAGCGCTGGCGTAGGGGCGCGCTGTGCGCGCCTGCGGCTGCCCCTGGTCGGCTCCTCGCAAGTTTCAGCGACGAACCGATCGAGCAGCCGCACGCCGAAGCCGGTGGCGCCCTTGGGCGCGGTCGGGCGGTCTTCCGTCGCCCAGGCTACGCCGGCGATGTCGAGGTGGGCCCACGGCGTCTTGCCGACGAAGCGCTTCAGCATGACCGCGGCGTTGATGCTGTCGCCCCAGCGGCCGCCGTCGTTCTTCATGTCGGCGATGTCGGACTTGATGCGCTCGTCATAGGATTCCGCAAGCGGCATGCGCCACAACCGCTCGCCCGTGGCGGCGCCGGCAGCCACCAGCTGCTCGGCCAGCTTGTCGTCGTTGGCGAACAGCCCCGCATATTCGGATCCGAGCGCCACCACGATCGAGCCGGTGAGCGTGGCGAGATCGATCATCGCCCGCGGCTTGAAGCGGTCTTGCGTGTACCAGAGCGCGTCGCTCAGGACGAGCCGCCCCTCGGCATCGGTGTCGATCACCTCGACCGTCTGGCCCGACATGGATTTCACCACGTCGCCCGGCCGCTGGGCGGTGCCCGAGGGCATGTTCTCCGCGAGCGCG
>JBGPEQ010000259.1:0-6153 GCA_041482855.1 Dongiaceae bacterium
CAATGACCATCCCAAGGGGAAAACTATGAGCGCAGGATCGCATACCCACAAATCGGGCATCCGCCTGACGCGGCGCCGCTTCCTGGCCGCGACCGGCGCCACGGCCGGAGCGGCGCTGGCCACGCAATGGATTCATCCCCCGGCCGTGCTAGCCGCCAAAACCATCAAGCTGGGCTATGTGAGCCCGCAAACCGGGCCACTCGCGCCGTTCGCCGAGGCCGACAATTTCATCATTAGCGGTGTCAAGAAGACCATCGGCACGGGGTTGAAGGTGCGTGGCGTCACGTACCCGGTCGAGATCATCGTCAAGGACAGCCAGTCCAATCCCAACCGCGCGGCCGAGGTCGCCGGCGACCTGATCGTCGGCAGCGAGGTCGACATCATGCTGGTGGCCTCGACGCCCGAGACCACCAACCCCGTGTCCGACCAGTGCGAGTTGGCCGAGGTGCCCTGCATCTCGACGGTGGCGCCGTGGCAGCCCTGGTTCTGCCCGCGCGGCGGCGACCCGGCCAAGGGCTTCCAATGGACCTACCACTTCTTCTGGGGGCTCGAAGACATCATCGCCGTCTTCACGAACATGTGGGGCAAGCTGGAGACCGACAAGGTCGTGGGCGGCCTCTTCCCCAACGATGGCGACGGCAACGCCTGGGGCGACCCGCAGCGCGGCTTTCCACCGGCCCTGAACGAGAAGGGCTACAGCCTCATCGATCCCGGCCGCTATCAGAACCTGGCCGACGATTTCTCGGCGCAGATCTCCGCCTTCAAGCAGGCGAAGGTCGAGATCGTCACCGGCGTCGTCATTCCGCCGGACTGGACGACCTTCTGGACCCAGGCCAAGCAGCAGGGCTTCGCGCCGAAATGCGCCTCGGTCGGCAAGGCGCTGCTGTTCCCCGTGGCGGTCGAGGCGCTCGGCGATGCCGGCCACAACCTGTCCTCGGAGGTCTGGTGGAGCCCAAGCCACCCCTTCAAGTCCTCGCTCACGGGACAGTCGGCAAGCGAGATCGCCAAGAGCTATTCGGCCGCCGCGAAGAAGCAGTGGACCCAGCCGATCGGATTCATCCACGCCCTCTTCGAGGTCGCCGTCGACGCCCTCAAGCGCACCGCCGAGGTCGGCGACCGTGCCGCCGCGCTGGCGGCGATCACCGCGACGAAGCTCGACACGGTGGTCGGCCCGATCGCCTGGAGCGCCGGGCCCGTGAAGAACGTCGCGAAGACGCCGCTCGTCGGCGGTCAGTGGCGCCTCGGCGGCGAGTTCAAGTACGACCTGGTGATCACGAGCAACGAAACCGCGCCGCAGATCCCGGTCGGCGGCGAGATGCAACCGCTGTGAGCGCCTCGATGTCCGCCGCGGAGCAGCACCTGACGCAAGAGGTCCTTGCCAGCCTCGGGCAGTGCAAGGACTCCCGCCTGCGTGCGATTGTCGAGACGCTCGTCCGGCATCTGCACGCCTTCATCCGCGAGGTCGAGCTGACCGAGGCGGAATGGCACCAGGCCATCCGCTTCCTCACGGCCACCGGCCAGATGTGCGACGACAAGCGCCAGGAGTTCATCCTGCTGTCGGACGTGCTGGGCGTCTCCATGCTGGTCGACGCCGTGAACAACCGAAAGCGACCCGGCTCCACCGAGTCGACCGTGCTCGGGCCCTTCTACGTCGCCGACGCACCCAAGCGGGCGCTCGGCGACAATATCTGCCTCGACGGCAAGGGCGAGCCGCTCTTCGTCTCCGGCCGCGTCCTTGACGAAGAGGGCGCGCCCATCGCGGGCGCCAGCCTCGACGTCTGGCAGGCGCATGAGGACGGCTTCTACGATGTCCAGCAGCCAGGCGTGCAACCCGCCATGAACCTGCGCGGCCTCTTCACGGCGGACCAGGAGGGGCGCTACCGGTTCCGCTCCGTGAAGCCGCGACACTACTCGATCCCCTATGACGGTCCGGTCGGCAAGCTGCTGGCGGCGCTCGGCCGCCATCCCAACCGTCCCGCCCATCTCCACGTCATCGTCTCGGCGGCCGGCTTCGAGCCGGTCACGACCCACATCTTCGTCGATGACGACCCCTATCTCGCCTCCGACGCGGTCTTCGGCGTCAAGGAGAGCCTCATCGGCCGGTTCGTCCGCCATGACGACGCGAGCCGAGCCGCCGCCCTCGGCCTCGGCAACCACTTCTACAGCGTCGATTGGGATTTCCGTCTCCAACCCACCTCTCCCCCCTCGAATTGAGTCTCTCACCGCTCTCCGGCGGTCTCTGACAGTCCCTAAGTGAAAAAGTCAACTCATTGAAATACAAGGATGATTTTTTAATGCATGGGGTTGTTTTGCAGAATCGATGTTTCACGTGAAACATCTTTGCGTAAGGGACGCCGTCCCAGCTCGCGCCCGTCGCCGATGTTTCACGTGAAACCGTTTTCTCCAGCGGACGCTCACCCACGCCGCCCGCGCGTCGATGTTTCACGTGAAACATTTTTGCGTAAATTCGGCTTGTGCGAAGTGGGAAACAGCTCCACCGGCCACACCCGGCGGACGAGGCCCCAGAGGCCGCGCTTTTCCGTGAGTATGACCACGATCGAAATCGTGCCGAGAATGATCAGGTGCCAGGTGCCGAGTTCGGCCAGATATTCCCGCAAGGCGAAGAACAGGACCGTGCCGATGATCGGCCCCTCGAGGCTACCGATCCCTCCGATGACCACGATGAAGATGATGAAGACCGTCCAGTCGGTGATGCTGAACGACGCCGGCGGCGCCACCCGCAGCTTCTGCAACGTAATCAGCGCGCCCGCGAGTCCCAGGAACGGCGCTGTGCCGAGGAAGCAGATGACGCGCGTACGCGTCAGGTTGACTCCGACCGATCCCGCGCCCTCCTCGTCATCGCGCATGGCCGTCAGGCCGAGGCCGATGCGCGAGCGCAGCAACAGGTAGATCGACGCGAACGCGACGATGGCCAGGGCGAACGCCATCCAGTAGATCGTCGCGTAACGCTCCTCGGCCCTGGCGCCGAACACCTTCACGACCGCGACCGGTAGACTGACGCCGGAGCCGCCGCCGAAGTCCGTGAGCTTGCCGGCAATCAGCATCAGCACCTCGGCAACGACCCAGGTGCCGACCGCCAGATAGGCCGCCCGCAGCCGGAAGACGACGGCCATGGCGGGCAGCGCGAACAGGAGCGCGACCATTCCCGCCAGCAGAATCGCCGCATAGGGATCGACGCCGCCGAGAACGGCGAAGCCATAGAAGCCGTAGGCGCCGACGCCGACGAAGGCATGCTGGCCGACGGTGACGATATCGGCATAGCCCGCCAGCAGGTTCCACATCAGCGCCAGCACGAGCAGGCAGAAGAACTCGGTCAGCAGCTTCAACTCGGCCGTGCCCAGGAAACACGGACCCACCGCCAGCAGCAGGACACCCGCGCCGAGACCCAGCCGCAGGACGACGACGAACGGCGGCTGTACCGCAACGGAGCGCACGTAGCGTTCTATGACTTGGGGAACAGGCCCTGCGGCCGCAGGACCAGGACGAGCAGGAACAGCAGGTGTCCGGCCAGCATCTGCCAGGCGGCATCGAACTGGGCGCCGATGCTCTGGGCCACGCCGAGCAGGATGCCGCCTGCCAGCGTTCCCCACAGGCTGCCGAGACCGCCGAGCACCACGGCTTCGAAGGCGATGAGCAGGCGGCTCGGCCCATAGGCAGGATCGAAGTTCGTGCGCACGGCCATGAAGCAGGCGGCGACGGCGACTGTCACGAAGATGATCGCCATAGCGATCGCGTAGATTCGCGCCGACGACAGCCCGATCAAGTCTGCCGCCGCGACATCGTCGGAGACGGCGCGGATCTTGGCGCCGATGCGCGTGCGGTAGAGCAGGCCGTCGAGCGCGATCACTAAGACGATGGCGGTGCCGAAGATCAGCAGCGGCAGCACGCCGATGCTGATGCCCGCTCCCAGCGTGAGGGTCGCCGTCTCCAGCGCGCCCCCAGATATTTTACGGGTGTCGGCGCCGTAGGCCTCGAGCAGGCCGTTCTGGATGATGATCGAGAGACCGAAGGTGACGAGGATCACCGGCAGGACGCCGGCGCCGGTCACGCGCTGCAACAGAAGGCGCTGCAGGGCGAAGCCGGCAATGAACGCCAGCGGAAGAATCAGCAGCACCGCCAGGAACGGACTGATCCCGAGCGCCGTGCTCAGGGAAAGCAGCACGAAAGAGGCCAGCACGATGAAGTCGCCATGGGCGATATTCACGAAGCGCATGATGCCAACTGAGAGCGAGAGACCCATGGCGAACAGGGCGTAGAGGCCGCCAAGCAGCACGCCCTGTACGATCTGGTTTACAAAGGCGCCCATCGCCGCCTCACAAGCCGAAATAGTGCTTCGTGACGATGTCATGGCTCGTCTCGGCCGGCCGTCCCGCGAGCGAGACACTTCCTTCCAGCAGGCAGTAGAAGCGGTCGGCGACGGCGAGCGAGCGCGTGATGTCCTGTTCGACCACGAGCATTCCGATCCCCCGCGCCCGGATGGTCCGGAGGATCGCATAGAGATCGTTCACGACGATCGGCGCCAGACCGAGGCTGATCTCGTCGCATAGCAGCAGGCGCGGATTGGCCAGAAGCGCGCGGCCGAGGGCGACCATCTGCTGCTCGCCGCCGGAGAGCTCCCGCGCCCGCTGGCGCCGCCGTGCCCTGAGAGTGGGAAAGTAGCCGTAGATATCGTCGAGGCGGATCTCGCCCTTGCGACCGACCTCCCAGCCGAGAAGAAGATTCTCCTCGACTGTCAGGGTCGGAAACAGCCGCCGCCCTTCCGGCACGAGCGCGATGCCGTCGGCCACGATCTCGGCGGTGGAACGGCCGGCGAGGTCCTTGCCATCGTAGCGGATGGTACCGTCGATGCGATCGGCCCGTCCGACGATGGCCTTCAGCAAGGAGGACTTGCCGGCGCCATTGGCGCCGATGATCGAGACGACCTCGCCGGTAGCCACCGCGAGATCGACCTCGTGGATGGCGCGGAACTGCTCATAGAATACCGACAGCTTTTCAATCGAGAGGAGTTTGTGCCCGTTCGTGGCCGCCATGTCCCGGCTCCGCTCAGATGCCGAGATAGACGGCCTTGACGCGATCGTCGGCGAGGACGGCATCCGGCGTCCCGTCGGCAAGGATCGAGCCCGACGAGATCACGGCGAGTCGGGTGGCGATGCGGCGCAGAGCGCGGACCACATGTTCGATCCAGACGACGGTCGTTCCTTTCGCATGTACATGCCGCACGATCGTCAACAATCCGTCGCATTCGGCTTCGGTCAGGCCGCCCGCAATCTCGTCGAGCAGGAGGAGGCGCGGGCCGAGTGCGAGGGCCTTCGCCAGCTCGAGCCGCTTCAGGTCAAGAAGGGACAATCGTCCGGCCGGCAGCGGGGCTCGATGCTCCAGGCCCGTAAGCTCGAGCACGGCCACGACTTCACGCCTTGCATGCGCGATCGACATGCCGCCGCCGTGCACAGCGGCGACCAGCAGATTCTCGAACACGCTCATGTGCGCAAACGGCTTCGGGATCTGATAGGTGCGGCCGATGCCGATGCGGCTGCGGTCCCATACCCGCATCCGCGTGATGTCACGTCCGCTGTATATGATATGACCGGCATTCGGTGCCAGCACGCCGCTGATGAGATTGAGCAGTGTGCTCTTGCCGGCGCCGTTAGGCCCGAGGATACCCAGCACCTCACCCTCGGCGACAGCAAGATTGAGATCATCGATAACTTTGAGCCCCCCGAACTTGCGGGAGACGCCTTCAAGGGTGAGCGTCATGATCTGCCTCTTCTAGCGCGCAACTCGTAGCGGCTGCGCTCCGGATGATGGATCGCGAACGCGGAATGTCCTGGGCCCACCGCGGCGCGGAAGCCGATCGAGAATGAGCAATGCGGGGTTCGGCAAGCGCGCCGCCGATCGCGACTGACGGTTGCTCCCGAACGACTGCTACTGGACCGCGCGACCCAGCGGCTTGGCCGGCTGCGGTCGCTCGCAGGGCAGGAAACGGCCGCGGCCGGGCTTGCCGGCCGGCTTGCCGTCGCGCCAGACGGCTTCGCCGCGCGAGAAGGTTGCGATGGGCCAACCCTTCACGGTCATGCCCTCGTAGGGCGTGTAATCCATGTTGTCGTGCAGGATGTCGTGGCGGATCGTGACCTC
>JBGPEQ010000260.1:0-6133 GCA_041482855.1 Dongiaceae bacterium
AGTTCTTCCTGGCGTGCGGGCGACATGAGGAAATCCCAGAAAGCACGGAAACTCTTCCCCTGATCAGAGTCGGCTATCGCGTCCCGCTGGCCGAAAATCTCCTCCAGCAGCGCTCCCTTGCTTTCCTCCCAGGTCGCGATGCGCTCGCGCACGGCACGGTCGAGTTCGCGGAAATTCTGCTCCACCTCGCGGAAGTCCGAGAGCAATCCGCGGGCGGTATTCGCCATCTGCAGAAAGCGATCCTTGATCTGAGTCGCATCCATCGAGAAGAGATGCCCTTCCCGGATTCGGCGAATGTCGGCTTCTATTTGGGCCTTGCGTCTGGCCAGCTCGGCGATACGTGCCCGGGGATCGAGTTCGGTTCCCTCCACCATCTGGTGCAACAGGTCGAAGACCGTCATCAGGCGCGATTCGGTGCCCACGAACTGCCGTTGCATGAGGCTGGATAGCCAGTCGATTGCCCTTTCCGTGGCGGGAGTAAGGTCGTAGTGCGGTTCGTCATTGCCGGCGGGATAGTACTTCCGCAGCCAGGCCCGGTCATCTGAGGCCCAATCATCGAGATAGTGGACTGCAGGTTTGGGAAAGGCCTCCTCGCCTATCTGCTGGCGCAGATTGAAGAGGTGATCTTCCAGGCGGGACGCCAGCTGTTGTTGCGGCAGCGTTCGGATATTGGGCTGAATGAAGACTCCGTGGAGGAAGCTCACGACCAGTGGCGCATGGTCAGCTACCAGCAGCCGCCATGCGGGATGCGCGCGGCGCATGGTTTCGAGGGTGCGATAATCCATCACGGGGTCGCCTAACCTTCCACCCATCGTCAGCCGCGCTCTGGACAAAGCCACTCGTGCACTGCTTGGGACACGCGTGATCTCCCTCCTCGTTGGGGGTAAACGCGAGGAAGGCGATGTATTGGTTTGTGCAGTATTGTTCCCTAAGTGTTCCGTACAGTCAATCACAATTGCAGATACGGCCTGATCACTGCCGAGGGCTGAGGCCGGTGACGGCGGAGACGATCGCCTCGGCGATCGCTTCGCCTCCCAGCTCGGACGGTTCGATCTCGTTGGCGTAGTCGATGTCGTCGACGCAGATGTCGCGCAGGTCGATGACGCCGAGATCGCGGCGGAAGGCTTCGTGGACAATCACGTCGTTGAAGATCGACAGGCCCGCCTCGGCGGCCTGCTGCATGTTGTCTTCGGTGAAGCGCGGGTTGTAGATCGTGCAGACGGTCAATGGCTGGCCGAGGTCGAGAATGCGATCAAGCGTGGCGGCGTAGCTTTCGCGGAAGCCCTCGCGAATGCCGTACAACCGCAGCAGCGCGTCGGCCAGGCTCTCGGTCGCGGGATCGGACAGCAATTCGACGTAGCCCAGCGCATCATTGCCGCCGGCGCTCAGCACGAAGACCGTCGGCGGCTCGAGCCGCCCGCGATCGAGTTGCGCCAACACATCGGCGGCCGTACTGCCATCGGCCGCCCATAGCTCCACCGACCAATCTGCCGGCAACAGCTTGGCGCGCAAGTGCGCGACGACATCGCGCTCGCCCGGTTCCAGATAGGACTTGTTGTCGAATATCGAGTCGCCGAGCAGGACCAGTTGCTTGGGCATCAGGGCGACCGCAGGTCGCGCCCTACTCTCTCGGCAATAGCACCGCCGACTCCGTCGGCCAGGTCAACCAGACCTGGCGGCCGCGGGCTTCGGCGTTGTCGAGGGAGCGCTGGGCGTTCTGGAGCGCGACGGCGACGCGGCGGGTGAGGCCGGGGACTTCGATGTAGTAGTGGCTGCGGTCGCCGAAATAGGCTTCGGCGTCGACGCGCCCGACGATGGCATTGGCGGCCTGCCCCGGCTGCTGCCACTCGAGGCGCACCTTTTCGGGCCGCACGGCAACGGTGACTTCGGCACCCGGTCCGACCTTCTGCTCGCCCATGGGCACACGGAGATTGCCGGCCGCGCCGACGTCGACGATGGCGTGGCCGTTGTCGATGCCCTTGATCGCGCCGTCGAAGAAATTCATCGAGCCGATGAAATCCGCGACCTCGCGGCAGTTGGGCGCCTCGTAGAGCCGCGTCGCGTTGTCGATCTGCAGCGCCCTGCCCTTGGACATGACGGCGATGCGGTCGGAGAGCGTGAGCGCCTCCTCCTGGTCATGGGTGACGAAGACGAAGGTGATGCCGACGGAGCGCTGCAGCTGGCGCAGTTCGATCTGCATCTCCTCGCGCAGCTTCTTGTCGAGCGCGCCCAGCGGCTCGTCCAGCAGCAGCACCTTGGGGCGGCAGACGAGCGCGCGGGCGAGCGCGACGCGCTGGCGCTGGCCGCCGGAGAGCTGGTGGGCGGCGCGGCTGCCGTAGCCGGCCAGCTTGATGCGTTCGAGGGCCTGATTGACGGTTTCCGCCATTTCCTCTTTCGACAGGCCCTTCTTGCGCAGGCCGTAGCCGATGTTCTCGGCCACCGTCAGGTGCGGGAAGATGGCGTAGCTCTGGAACACCATGTTGGTCGGCCGCTCATTGGGCGGCACGGACGACATCGGCTGGCCGTCGATGAAGATCTCGCCGTGGGTCGGGAACTCGAAGCCGGCGAGCATGCGCAGCAGCGTGGTCTTGCCGCAGCCGGAGGGACCGAGCAGCGAGAAGAACTCACCGCGCCGGATCTCGAACGAGACGTCATCGACAGCGTGCACTGGGCCGAAATGCTTGGAGATGCCGCGCAGGGAAATGAAGGATTCGTCGTTGCTTGCCATGATCGCTCAGAACGCCGTGGGCTTTGAGGATTGCACGCCCCGTCGCCGCACGACATCGGCCAGGACTACGATGATGAAGGACAGCACGAGGATGCAGCTGCCGAGGGCGAGCACGCCGGGCAGCTTGGCGGGAAAGCGGAGCTGACTCCAGATGAACAGCGGCAGCGTCGCATCGTTGCCCCCGAGGAAGAAGGCGATGACGAACTCGTCCAGGGACTCGGTGAACGACAGCAGCAGACTCGAGACGATGCCGGGCAGGACAAGAGGAAAAGTAATCCGCCAGAACGTGCGCCACCCATTCTCGCCCAGATCGAGCGAGGCTTCCTCGAGACTCTTGTCGAAACCTTCGAGACGCGCGATCAGCACCAGCATCGAAAACGGCATGCAGATCAGGACGTGGCCGGCGCCGATCGTCCACAGGGACAGGTCCACCACGAACACCTTGCGGAGGACGACCAGGAGCGCGATACCCAGGATGATGCTCGGCACCACCAGCGGCAGCATGATCATGCCGACGATCGGGGCCTTGCCGGGCATGCGATAGCGGGTCACGGCCTTGGCGGCGGTGAGGCCGAGAACGGTGCTCACGATCGCCACGCTGATGCCGACCTTGAGGCTGTTCTTCAGCGCCGCCATCAGGGCCGGGTTGGTCGCCATGTCCCGGTACCACTGGGTGGTAAAGCCCTTGAGCGGAAAGGTGATGTAGATGTTGTCGTTGAACGAAAACATCGGCAGCAGCAGCACCGGTCCATAGAGCAGTGCCACGAAGAAGATCGCGTAGGCACCGAGCCAGTCGAGGCGCGACGCGCGATTCATGCGTCAGGACCCTCTTGCCTTCATCTTGCGGTAACCCACGCCCCACAAAAAGAGACAAACGATGGCGGTCACCACCAGCATCATGAATATCGACAGCGCAGAGCCCAGGGGCCAGTTGTTGGCCTTGCCGAACTGGGTCTGAATGAGGGTGCCGATCATGATGCCGGAGGTGCCGCCGACCTGGGCCGGCGTGATGTAGTCGCCGACGGTCGGAATGAAGACCAGAAGGGTGGAAGAGATCACGCCCGGCAACGACAGCGGCAGGGTGACGCGCAGGAATCTTTCGAGCGGGTTGTCGCCGAGATCGGTGGCCGCCTCCAGCAGCGAACGATCGATCTTCTCAAGCGACACATAGATCGGCAGAATCGCAAACGCCAGCCAGGCGTGCGTCAACGTGATGATGACTGACAACTGGTTGTAGAGAAGGAAGCCGAGCGGCTCGTTGATGAAGCCGAGAGAAATCAAGCCCGAGTTGAGCACGCCGTTGTAACCCAGGATTACCTTCCACGCGAAGACGCGCAGCAGATAGCTGGTCCAGAACGGCACCGTGATGAGGATGAGCCAGAGAATCTTGTGCTTCGTCACGCGGAAGGCCATGAAGTAGGCCATCGGGTACGCCATCAGGACGATCACGCCTGTCGCCACGAAGGACATTAGCAGGGACTTGACGAGCAGGATCGTGTAGATCGGCGTTTCGAACGGGAAGGGAATGCCGAGATAAGTTTTGCCCTCGCCGGGCTTTATGATCGCCCAGTAGTTGTGGAGGGTCGGCGTGGGGTCGATGTCGAAATAAACCTGCGTGAAGAAGCTGAAGGCGATCATGCCGCCGAGCGGAACGACCAACATCAGGAACATGACCAGCAGCGTCGGCGACAGCAGCAGGTAGCCGCGCAGCGCCTCGCTGCGCAGCAGCAGGGCGCGGAAGCGCTCGCTCAGCGATTGCGGCCGGATGTGCCCAGCCGCCATTTCGCCGGTCGCGCTAACCATCGTTCGCGCCGCTAGCGGCGTCGCTCATGCACACTCGGCCTCCCAGACGGGGCTTGGCCGCCCCGCGCTCGTTACCCCGACTGTAGCCAACCGCTGTCGCGTTTTGAAAGGCTTTTTGCAACCATTTCCGGACCACTGCCCGGGCCGGCCCAGCTTGCGCTGACGATGCGCGCCAGCCTACAGTAGCGGCAAGCAACGGGACCAAGTCCCATAAAAACCAGGGGAGGCTTTTCATCGTGAAGACATCGGAGTTCATCGACCGCATGGCCAACGGAACCTTGTCGCGCCGGCGGTTCAACCAGGTGCTGGCGGCGGCCGGCCTGACGGCGGTCACGGTGCCCGTCATGGGCCGCCGGGCGCAGGCCGAGGACCAGGTGATCTATTTCACCTGGTCCGGCTACGACGATCCCGGCTTCTTCCCGGCCTATGTGAAGAAACACGGCGCCAATCCGAACTTGCCGATCTTCGCCGACGAGGAGGAAGCGCTGCAGAAGATGCGGGCCGGCGGCACCTACGACGTCGTGCATCCCTGCAACAGCAACGTCGGGCGCTGGTTCGACGCCGGCGTGATCCAGGAGATCGACACCTCCCGCCTGTCGAACTGGCCGGACCTCTTCGATTCGCTGAAGAAGTTCGAGGGCGCGCAGCACGACGGCAAAAACTACTTCGTGCCGGTCGATTGGGGCAACACGTCGATCATCTATCGCAGCGATCTCGTCGACATCAAGGAAGAGTCGTGGACGCTGATGTGGGACGACCGCTACGCGGGCAAGCTCGCGATGGGCGCAGGCGCCGAAGAGACGATCGCGATTGCCGCCATCGTGGCGGGAGCTGCCGATCCCTTCAACCTCACGGATGCGGAGATCGCGAAGGTCAAGAACCTGCTGTTGAAGCAGAAGCCGCTGCTGCGCTTCTACTGGGACAGCAACACGACGGTCGAGGCGGGACTCGCCTCGGGCGAACTCGTCGCCGCCACCGGATGGAACAGTTCCGCAGTCACGTTGAAGAAGCAGGGGCTTGCAGTCAAGTTCATGCGCCCCAAGGAGGGCATCCTCACCTATTGCTGCGGGCTCGTGCTGGCCAAAGGCGCGCCCCATTCCGATGCGGCCTACGATCTGCTCGACGCCATGATCGCGCCCGAGGCCGGTAAATGGCTGATCGAGACCCAGGGCTACGGCCATTCGAACCACAAGGCGTTCGAACTCGTCGACGAGAAAGTCCTGGCGGAACGCGGATTGCCGCGCGACCCCGCGCCGTTCCTGAGCAGCGGCATTCTCTTCAGGCCCACCGGGCGGCTGCCGGAGATCAGCAGCATGTTCGAGGCGGTGAAGGCGGGGACATGACTCTTGTTCGGCACCCGCCGATCCGCAGCGAGCATCCGCGGCGGTGAATATGCGGGCTTAGGCGCAACCGTTTCGGCGTCGATTGTTCCGTAGGGGCGACCGGCAGGTCGCTCGCCTATCGGCCGCACCAGCGGGCGGGCGACCTGCCGGTCGCCCCTACAACGTCTTAACAAAACCGAGTGTACGCATGCTGACGAATTTCAACTACGACACCGCCGGTCTTCGGGAGCAGGACCGGGAGCACATCATCCACCCCTGG
>JBGPEQ010000261.1:0-6116 GCA_041482855.1 Dongiaceae bacterium
AAGAAGTCGGACCTGCGCGGCCGCGGCGGCGCCGGCTTCCCGACCGGCCTCAAATGGTCGTTCATGCCCAAGCAGTCCGACGGCCGGCCGTCCTATCTGGTGGTCAACGCCGACGAGTCAGAGCCCGGCACCTGCAAGGACCGCGACATCCTGCGCTACGACCCGCACGTTCTGCTGGAAGGCTGCCTGGTCGCCGGCTTCGCCATGGGCACGACCGCCTGCTACATCTACATCCGCGGCGAGTTCTACAACGAGGCGGTCAACCTGCAGATCGCGATCGACGAGGCCTATGGCGCCGGCCTGATCGGCAAGAACGCCTGCGGCTCCGGCTTTGACTACGACATCTATCTCCACCGCGGCGCCGGCGCCTATATCTGTGGAGAAGAGACTGCGCTGCTGGAGAGTCTGGAAGGCAAGAAGGGCCAGCCGCGCCTGAAGCCGCCGTTCCCGGCCGCGGTCGGCCTCTATGGCCGCCCCACCACGGTCAACAACGTTGAGAGTATCGCGGTTGCGCCGACAATCCTGCGCAAGGGCGCGGCCTGGTGGTCGGCCCTCGGGCGGCCCAAGAACACCGGCACGAAAGTCTTCTGCATCTCCGGCCACGTGAATAAGCAGTGCAACGTGGAAGAGGAGATGGGTATTCCTCTGAAGGAGCTGATCGAGAAGTATGCGGGGGGCGTGCGCGGTGGCTGGGACAATCTGCTGGCGGTCATTCCCGGCGGTGCGTCGGTACCCTGCCTGCCGAAGCCGATCTGCGACAACATTCTCATGGATTTCGACTCGCTGCGCGAGGTGAAGTCCGGCCTCGGCACGGCCGCGGTCATCGTGATGGACAAATCCACCGACATCATAGCGGCCATCGAGCGGCTGTCGCATTTCTACATGCATGAAAGCTGCGGCCAATGCACCCCCTGCCGCGAGTGCACGGGCTGGATGTGGCGCGTCATGAAGCGCATGGTGCGCGGCGACGCCGACGTCGCGGAGATCGACGCGCTGCTCGACGTCACCACCGAGGTCGAGGGCCACACCATCTGCGCGCTCGGCGATGCCGCGGCCTGGCCGATCCAGGGCCTCATCCGGCATTTCCGTCCGGAGATGGAGCGGCGCATCAGCGAGCGGCGCTGCCGTCAGGCCGCGGCGGCGGAGTAGGGGACAGGCCGATGCCGAAGCTCAAGATCGACGGCCAGGAGATCGAGGTTCCCGCCGGCATGACCGTGCTGCAGGCCTGCGAATTGGCCGGCGCCGAGATACCCCGCTTCTGCTATCACGAGCGGCTGTCGGTCGCCGGCAATTGCCGGATGTGCCTGGTCGAGATGGAGAAATCGCCGAAGCCGATCGCCTCCTGCGCCATGCCGGTGGGCGAGGGCATGGTGATCAAGACCAATACGCCGGTGGTGAAGAAAGCGCGCAACGGCGTGATGGAATTCCTGCTCATCAACCACCCGCTGGATTGCCCGATCTGCGACCAGGGCGGCGAATGCGACCTGCAGGACCAGGCCATGGCCTACGGCTTCGACCGCAGCCGCTTCCGCGAGAACAAGCGGGCGGTGCTGGACAAGGACTTTGGTCCGCTCGTCAAGACCGTGATGACCCGCTGCATCCACTGCACCCGCTGCGTGCGCTTCGCGACCGAAGTCGCCGGCGTGGAAGAGCTCGGTGCCACCGGCCGCGGCGAGCATCTGGAGATCGGCACCTATGTCGAGAAGGCGCTATCCTCGGAGCTGTCGGCCAACATCATCGATCTCTGCCCGGTCGGCGCGCTGACCTCGAAGCCCTATGCCTTCATGGCGCGGTCGTGGGAGCTGGAGAAGACCGAATCGATCGATGTGCTCGACGCGGTCGGCAGCAACATTCGCGTCGATACCCGCGGCAACGAGGTCATGCGCATCCTGCCGCGCCTTAACGAGGCCGTGAACGAGGAGTGGATTTCCGACAAGACCCGCTTCGCCTGCGACGGTCTGCGCCGCCAGCGGCTCGACCGTCCCTATGTGCGGCGCGACGGCAAGCTGCAGCCGGCGACTTGGCCGGAAGCATTCGTCGCCATCGTGGCCCGCCTGCGCGGCATCGACGGCACGCGCATCGCCGCCATCGCCGGCGATCTTGCCGATGTCGAGGCCATGCTGGCGCTGAAGGACCTCATGACGGCGCTGGGCTCGCCCAACATCGATTGCCGGCAGGACGGCGCCGCCATCGATCCGCGCGTGCGCGCCGGCTATCTCTTCAACACCACCATCGCTGGCATCGAGCAGGCCGACGCCTGCCTATTGATCGGCACCAACCCACGCTGGGAAGCGCCGATCATCAACGCGCGCATCCGCAAGCGCTGGCTCACCGGCAAACTGCGCGTCGGGCTGATCGGGCCGCAGCTCGATCTCACCTACAAGCACGAACGTCTGGGTGCGGGGCCGCAGACCCTTCAGGAGATCGCCGACGGCCGTCACGCGTTCGCCGAGGTGCTGCGGAGCGCGCAGAAGCCAATGCTCGTGCTTGGCATGGGCGCCCTGCAGCGCGCCGACGGCGCCGCCGTGCTCGATCTTGCGCGCCGCGTGACCGAGACCTTCAACATGGTGCAGCCGGATTGGAACGGCTTCAACTTGCTGCACACGGCGGCGGCCCGGGTCGGGGGGCTCGACATCGGCTTCCTGCCCGGCAGCGGCGGCCGCGACATCGGCCGGATCATCGATGGTACCCAGAACGGCGAGATCGAGGTCGTCTATCTCCTAGGCGTGGACGAGATCGCGGGAACCCACTTCGCGAATGCCTTCGTGATCTATCAGGGCCATCACGGCGACATCGGTGCGCACCGCGCCGATGTCATTCTGCCGGGCGCCGCCTATACCGAGAAGAATGCGACCTACATCAACACCGAGGGCCGGGTCCAGCAGACGGTGTTGGCCGCGTTCCCGCCCGGCGACGCACGCGAGGATTGGACTATCATCCGGGCGCTGTCCGAAGCGCTCGGCCAGCGCTTGCCCTACGACAACATCGGCCAGCTGCGCCGCCGCCTGTTCGAGATCGGCGCGCGGTTCCAGCGTCTGGATGCCGCCGAGCCGGCGGCGTGGGGCGAGTTCGGCAGGGCTGGCGCCGTCGACGCGGCGCCGTTTGCCCCGCCGATCGCCAATTTCTACATGACCGATCCGATCAGCCGGGCGTCCGAGACCATGGCCCAATGCACGGAAGCGTTTCTGCGCGGGCCGCAGGCGATGACGGGGACCCATGGCTAGCTTCCTCGACATCTACGTCTGGCCGACTCTTCTCACGGTCGGCTACATTCTTCTGATTGTCGTTCCGCTGCTGCTGTGCGTGGCCTATCTCACCTACGCCGAGCGCAAGGTGATGGCGGCGGTGCAGATGCGGCGCGGCCCGAACGTGGTCGGCCCCTGGGGCCTGCTGCAACCGCTCGCCGATGGCGTGAAGCTGGTCTTCAAGGAAACGATCATCCCGACGACGGCGAACCGCGTCGTCTTCATGGTCGCGCCGATGATCACCTTCGTCCTTGCCCTGGTGGCCTGGGCGGTGATCCCCTTCGACGCCGGCGTTGTGCTCGCCAATATCAATGTCGGCGTGCTCTATCTCTTCGCCATCTCGTCGCTCGGTGTCTACGGCGTCATCATGGCGGGCTGGGCGAGCAATTCAAAATACCCGTTCCTTGGCGCGCTGCGCTCGGCCGCGCAGATGGTGTCCTACGAGGTCTCCATCGGCTTCGTCATCATCACCGTGTTGCTGGCCGCGCACTCGCTCAACCTCAGCGCGATCATCGAAAGCCAGCGCGGCGACAGCGGCTATTTCTGGAACTGGTATGCCTTCGGCATGCTGGCGCCGATGGCCGTGATCTTCTTCATCTCGGCGCTGGCCGAGACGAACCGCGTCCCGTTCGACCTGCCGGAAGGCGAGTCCGAGCTGGTGGCCGGGTTCTTCGCGGAATACTCGTCCATGTCCTTCGGCCTGTTCTTCCTGGGCGAGTACGCGAACATCATCCTGATGAGCACGACTACCTCGCTGTTTTTCCTCGGCGGATGGCTGCCGCCGTTCCCGTTCGTGCCGTTCACCTGGATCCCCGGCTGGATCTGGTTCCTGCTCAAGGTGGTGTTCGTCGTGTTCCTTTTCTTGCTCGTGCGCGCGACCTTCCCGCGCTATCGCTACGATCAGCTGATGCGGCTTGGCTGGAAGGTATTCCTGCCGTTCTCGCTGCTGTGGGTCGTGCTGACGGCGGGGGCAGTGCTCGCCCTGCCGCGTTGGGTCCTTTAGGTGTAGACCATGGCGATGATGCGCTCCCTGCTCCTCGAAGAACTCGTGTCGGGCCTGATGCTCACCTTCCGCTACATGTTCCGGCCGAAGGTCACTATCAACTATCCCTACGAGAAAGGGCCGCTCAGCCCGCGCTTCCGCGGCGAGCACGCGCTGCGCCGCTATCCCAACGGCGAGGAGCGCTGTATCGCGTGCAAACTGTGCGAGGCCATCTGCCCGGCCCTCGCCATCACGATCGAAGCCGAGCCGCGCGCCGACGGCAGCCGGCGCACCACCCGCTACGACATCGACATGACCAAGTGCATCTATTGCGGCCTCTGCCAGGAGGCCTGCCCGGTCGATGCCATCGTCGAAGGTCCGAACTTCGAATTCGCCGCCGAGACCCGCGAGGAGCTTTTCTATAATAAGGAAAAGCTGCTCGCGAACGGCGACCGCTGGGAAGCCGAGATCGCCGCCAGCCTGGCGGCCGACGCGCCCTATCGGTGATTTCGGCATGATCATCCAGGCGCTCGCCTTCTATCTCTTCGCCGCCGTGGCCGTGGCCTCCGGCGTCATGGTCATCGGCGCGCGCAACCCTGTGCATTCCGTGCTGTTCCTGATCCTCGCCTTCTTCAATTCGGCCGGCCTGTTCGTGCTGTTGGGCGCCGAATTCCTGGCGATGATTCTGGTGGTCGTCTATGTCGGCGCCGTGGCCGTGCTGTTCCTCTTCGTCGTCATGATGCTCGACATCAACTTCGTCGCCCTGCGCGAAGGGTTCCTGCGCTATATGCCGATCGGTGCGCTCATCGGACTGATCCTGCTGGCGGAGCTCGTGCTCGTCTTCGGCGCCTGGGTCGTCGCGCCCTCGGCGCCGTATCTCGCCGTCGTGCCGATGCGGCCCGACCTGACGAATGCGGAAGCGCTCGGGCGCGTCCTCTACACCGATTATTTCTACCTGTTCCAGACCGCCGGCCTGATCCTGCTGGTCGCCATGATCGGTTCTATCGTGCTGACGCTGCGGCAGCGCGAAGGTGTGCGCCGGCAGAAGATCGGCACCCAGGTCAACCGACGCCGCGCGGACACGATCGAGGTCAAGGACGTGCCGACCGGGAGCGGCATCTGACATGACGATCGGCCTCGCCCACTACCTGACCGTCGCCGCGATCCTCTTTACCCTCGGCATCTTCGGCATCTTCCTCAACCGCAAGAACGTCATCATCATCCTGATGTCGATCGAGCTGATGCTGCTCGCGGTCAACATCAACTTCGTGGCGTTCTCCGCCCAACTGGGCGATCTCGTCGGCCAGGTCTTCGCGATGTTCGTGCTGACGGTAGCCGCGGCCGAGGCTGCCATCGGCCTTGCCATCCTCGTCGTCTACTTCCGCAACCGCGGCACGATCGAGGTCGAAGACATCAACGTGATGAAGGGCTAGGCCGTGATCGACGTCGCCATCGTCTTCCTGCCGCTCGCGGGCGCCCTGATCGCCGGCCTGTTCTGCCTGCAGATCGGCGACCGGCTGGCGCAGCTCGTCACCTGCGGCGGGCTGCTGCTGGCAATGTTCCTTTCGTTCTACGTCTTCTACGACGTCTGCTACGCCGGTAACGCGCGCACGACCGAGCTGTTCACCTGGTTCGACGCCGGTACGTTCGAGGCTTCCTGGGCCATCCGCGTGGATTCCTTGACCGCTGTCATGCTCGTCGTCGTGACCGTCGTGTCGGCCATGGTGCATGTCTATTCGGTCGGCTACATGGCGCACGACAATTCGATCCCGCGCTTCATGTCCTACCTCAGCCTGTTCACCTTCAGCATGCTGATGCTGGTGACGGCCGACAACTTCATGCAGATGTTCTTCGGCTGGGAGGGCGTCGGCCTCTGCTCCTATCTGTTG
>JBGPEQ010000262.1:0-6115 GCA_041482855.1 Dongiaceae bacterium
ACAAGTTGTCGGGATTGCACGACTCCTCGGCCATCTCGCTCTTGCGCGCGACCGGCACGACCGGGAAGAGGGCGACCGCGGGGATGCCGAGTTCCGCGGCAGCTCCGACCTCATCGACCAGATCTGCAATCGAGTGACGTTGGACACCCGGCATGGACGGGACGTCCTCATGCCCGTCGGCATCGTGCACGAACACCGGCCAGACAAGGTCATCGATGGCGAGGCGGTTCTCGGCCACCAGCCGCCGCGTCCAATCGTCACTCCGGTTGCGCCGCATTCGCACGCGCGGATATTGGCCGTGGCCGGTTGAGGCCGACGTCTCGCCGGGCAGATCGCGCTTCGGCGATTCGAGCGGACGCAGGAGGCGGGCGTTGCGTGAGGGATTCGTCGGCATGGCCGGGACAACTCTCGTCGCTGTCATTTGATGAGCAAGTCAATTCTAGGCCGCACGCACCGCTACGGTCCAGCCAAATGGCGGCAATACGACGGGACCTACTATCCAGACTTGTCGGTCGAGCGTCGCGGCACGATGCGATAGGCGCAGCGCCTGGCGCCGGCCAGGATATGGTCGGTCCGCTCGACCGCTGCACCGCCGAGCACGGTGCGGAAGATGTCGATCTCCGAACGGCAGAGGCCCTGGCAGGCCTGCGCGGCCGCACAGACCGGGCAATGGTTCTCGACCAGGACCAGGCCGCCGTCGGGGTTAGCGAGGCATTCCGCCATATAGCCTTCTTCGCTGCGCAAGGCCGCCAGCCGTCGGACGCGTTCGGTGGTACTTCGGGCGCCGCGCATGGCCGCCTTGTAGCGCGCCAGGGTCTCCCGTTCGCGCTGGCGGATGAGACGATCGAGACCGCGTACGCCAAAGACCGCCTTCGCGGCGCTCAGGATCTCCACGGTCATCTGGGCGTGGGTGTCGGGAAAGCGCAGCGCCGCCTTCTCGGTCAGCCGCCAATGGCGCTTGGGACGGCCGACCCCCCGCCGCTCGTCGCCGTGAACCACCAACCCGTCGGCAACCATGCGGGCGAGGTGCTGGCGTACGCCCATGGGTGTAATGCGCAGGACCTTCGCCAGGGCCGCCGCCGTCGCAGGCCCGCGCATCTTCAGGAGGAAGAGGATCTTGTCGGCATTGTGCTCGTACATTGCATTGCATTGTCGTGCATGGAATGCCGTCGGTCAAGATGATTTAGAAACTAGATACTTGACATATTACTATCGTGAGCCGACAAATTGGATAGCACTCGGTTGCTAAATCAGATGGCGCCGAATTGTCGTTGCCGAAGAGAGGGAACGCCATGACCTGGATTTCCGCCATGCCGCTCGAGCGGCTGCGCCGTGACGGCAAGGTCGTCGCGAAACTCGGCGGCAAGCAGATTGCGCTGTTCGCCGCCCGCGACGCGATCTTCGCCTGCAACAATCGCTGCCCGCATGAGGGCTATCCCCTGCGCGAAGGCACCCTCGACGATGCCTGCGTGCTCACCTGCAACTGGCATGGCTGGAAGTTCGATCTCCGCACGGGCGACAACCTTCTGAAGGGAGACCGCCTGCGCACCTATCCGACGCGCATCGCGGACGGCGCCGTTTGGGTCGATGTGAGCGACGCGCCGCCTGAGCAGCGTCGCGCGCGGGCGCTTGAAAATCTGCGCGCTGCTTTCGACGATCACGAGTACGACCGCATCGCCCGCGAGCTGGCGCGCCTGCGCAAGGCGAATGCCGATCCGGTAGAAGCCGTCGCGGCGGCGATCGAGTGGTCGCATGATCGGCTGCACTTCGGGACGACCCATGCGTATCCGGCCGCAGCCGGCTGGCTTGCGCTCTACGACCAGACCGCAGACAGCGAAGCGCGTCTCGTTTGCCTCGTCGAAGCCATCGGCAATATGGCCTGGGATTGCCTGCGCGAACCCGCTTATCCGTTCAGCGAAGGGGTTCTCCCGTATGACGAGCTAGCGTTCACAACGGCCCTGGAGGCGCAGGAAGAGGACAAGGCGGTCGCGCTGTTGCGCGGCGCGCTCTCGGCCGGCCGCCACTTTGCGGAGCTTGAGCGGGCCTTTACGGTCGCCGCGCTCCGTCACTACGCCGATTTCGGGCACTCGCTGATCTATGTGCTTCATACCGGTCGATTGATCGATCGGCTGGACCCGCGTGTCGAAGCGCCGCTGTTGCTGGCGCTCGTCCGCTCGCTGGTCAACGCCAGGCGCGAGGATCTCATCCCGGAGTTCCGCGGCTACGCGAAGGTGCTGCCGGCATGGCCGGCGACGAACGGCGCATCGGCGAACCGCTTGCCGGCGCTCTCCGACATGCTGGACCGATCGGTCGACGAGACGATGACGGCGGTTGTGCAGCAGGCGAGGCACGCTTCGGTCGAAGACCTGTATGGAGTCATGCTTGCTGCGAGCGCGTTGAACCTGCTGCGCTACGATACGCGATACCAAGAGCACACGGATAACAGCGTTGCCGACAACATCGGCTGGCTCGACTTCACTCATGGCATCACTTTCGGCAATGCCGTCCGCTTGCAGTGCCGGAAGTTCCCAGAGCTATGGCCGCAGGGCCTGCTGCAGATGGCCTGCTTCGTCGGCCGCAACAGTGGTTTCGTCGACAAGGGCATTGCGCTCGACGGCTGGCGCGTGGGCAGCCGCCGTTCGTTCGAGCAGGATTGTCTCGCCCGCATCATGGATCACGGCGAGCCCGAATACATTCATTCCGCTCACCTCGTAAAGACGTTCCTCGCCGCTCGCGAAGAGGTCGATGCCGGGCTGCCGGAGGAGACAGCGGCTACCGTGCTGGCGGCGGTGAGCCGCTATTTCGCGGCGCCCCTGAAGCGCAAGCACGCCAAGCGCACCGCGCACCAAGCCCTCGACTTCGTGGCACTGGAAGACTGAGACGGTCCGTGACCAACATCCTCATCTTCGGCGGCAGCCGCGGCCTTGGGGCGGCGATGAGTTGGGGCCTTCCGATTCAGGACGACACAGTATGGCTGGTGTCGCGCGGCCGCCCCGACCTGGACGACCGCGACGGTGTGCGGCGCGTCTGGATCGAGGCTGACCTCTCGGCCCGTGGGGCGGGGCCGACTGTCGCCGCTGCCGTGGGAGACGTGCCGCTCGACGTCGTCATCTACAACGCCGGAATTTGGGAACACTATGCGTTCCGCGATTCCTACGATTTCATGGAGGTCGGCGATGCGGAGACCGAGCGCATCGTCGCCGTCAACCTGACGTCGGCGATCACCTGCGTCCGGGCGCTGATCCCGAATCTCCGGAAGTCGACAGGTGCGAAACTCATCTTCATCGGCTCTACCTCCGGCCTCGACAATTCGAGTGGCCGCGAGGTGGCCTATGCCGCCTCGAAGTTCGGCCTGCGTGGCGCGACCCATGCGTTGCGCGAGAACCTGCGCGCCGACGGCATCGCCGTGACCTGCCTCAATCCCGGCAACATCGGCACGATCACGGTCGAGCGAGGCGTCGTGTCCGCCAGCCCGCATGAGAGCCGAGAGATGATCCCACCGCGGGACCTCGTCGCCATCGTCAAGTGCGTGATCGGCCTCTCCAATGCCAGCTGCGTGAAGGAGATCGATATCATGGCCATGACCGACCGCGCATGAGCCGCAGGGGCGATCGGCTGATCGAGTCTAGCCGACATCAGCCGCCGGTGAGCGCCTGAAAAACGAACACCTCATCGCGGTCGCCGACGGCATCGGTCAGGCGAACGAGATCGGAGATGCGGGCATCGTTCACGTAGATGTGCACGTGCCGGCGCAGGCGGTCCTGGTCGTCGAGAATGTAGGAGCGCAGGCGCGGGTTCGCCGCAAATACGCTGTCGAGCACGGCACGCACGCTGGCTCCCGGTACCTCCTGGACCGGGCAGGCGACATGGCGTTGGAGATTCGTCGTGAAGGCAACGCGGGCCACGCCCACGCTCCGTTGCTGCATGCTACTCGGCCGCCGCCTTCTGGCCGGTAGCGGTGCCGAGCGCCTGGTCGAGATCGGCGATGATGTCGTCGATATGCTCGATGCCGACCGACAGGCGTACGTAGTTGTCGGAGACGCCGGTTGCCAATTGCTCCTCCGGCGACAGCTGCGAATGCGTCGTCGTCGCCGGATGGATGGCGAGGCTGCGCGCATCGCCGATGTTGGCCACATGGTAGAACAGCTTCAGGGCGTCGATGAAATTGCGGCCGGCCTCCTTGCCGCCCTTCAACTCGAATCCGACGAGGCCGCCGAGTCCGCCCTTCAGGTAGGCCTTGGCGCGCCGCGCGAACTCTCCGGTCTGTTGGCTCGGATGGATGACGCGAGTCACCGCCGGATGCTTCTTCAGATGGTCGACGACGGCCTGCGCGTTGCGTGAATGCTCGCGCATGCGGAGGGGAAGGGTCTCAAGCCCCTGGATGAAGAGGAAGGCATTGAACGGACTCATGGCGTAGCCGAGGTCGCGCTGGATGGTGACGCGCGCCTTGATGATGTAGGCGATGGGGCCGAGCGGCTTCACCGCCTGCGTCCACACCGCGCCGTGATAGCTGGGATCGGGCTGGTTCAGCAGCGGGAAGCGCTCGGCGTGCTTCTCCCAATCGAAGTTTCCGCCGTCCACCAGGACACCACCGATCGACGTGCCGTGGCCGCCGATGTACTTGGTCGTCGAATAGACGATGATCGCGGCGCCGTGTTCGAATGGCTTGCAGAGGACCGGGCACGCCGTGTTGTCCATGATCAGGGGCACGCCGAGCGAGCGGCCGATATCGGCGACCTCCTTGATCGGGAACACCTGCAGCTTCGGATTGGGCAGCGTCTCCGCATAGTAGGCGCGCGTCTTCTTGTCGGTCGCCTTGCGGAAATTCTCGGGGTCGGCCGGATCGACAAAGCGCACCTCGATGCCCTGGGCCTTCAGCGTGTTGGCGAACAGGTTCCAGGTGCCGCCGTACAGATCGGTCGAGCTGACGATGTTGTCGCCGGCCTGGGCGATGTTCTGGATCGCCATCGCCGAGGCGGCCTGTCCCGAGCTGACGCCCAAGGCCGCGACGCCGCCTTCGAGCGCGGCGATCCGCTCCTCGAGCACGGCATTCGTCGGGTTCATGATGCGCGTGTAGATGTTGCCGAATTCCTTCAGCCCGAACAGATTGGCCGCATGCTCGGCGCCGCGGAACTGGTAGGACGTCGTTTGGTAGATCGGCACCGCCACCGATCCCGTCGCCGGGTCGGACCGGTAGCTCCCGCCATGCAGGGCGAGCGTCTGCGGATTCTTCGAAGTGGTCGTCATCTCTGGGTCTCCTTCGGTTGCTGGTGGATTCAGGCGGCCGCCGGGCGCTGCCGGGCGGCCATGTTGCGCGACAGGTGCTCGGCGATTCGCCCCAATGCATCGAGCCGCGTCGGGTCCGTCACGGTCGCGCGAAAGTCGAGGGCGACCCTTGCCGTCTGCGGCGCGAGCGTGGACTGCGCGTCCGATCGCGTCATTTTGTGTAATTGTGAGGATTTATGTTGCATTTCGTGGAGCATGGGGACCGATCATTTCGATCTGATTTCGACCATTCGACAGAATGTTTCAGCTCTGTTTCGCGTCCCTGAGCTGAGGATTCTTCGATTTGATCATCTCTGGGTCTCCTTCAGCTGCTGGTGGATTCAGGCGGCCGCCGGGCGCTGCCGGGCGGCCGTGTTGCGCGACAGGTGCTCGGCGATGGCCGCGTTGACGGCCCCGCGATGGGTGAGCGGAAGCATGTGCCCCGCCCCTTCGATGGATCGGAGGCGCGCGTTCGGCAGGACTTGGGCGACCAGCGCGGCAATGCGCCGGGTCGGCCGCGGAGACGCGGTGCCGTGCAGGATGAGCGTCGGCACGGCGATCTCCCACAATGCCTCGAACCGCATCGGGTCCGTCATGACCGCGCCAAAGTCGAGAGCGACCCTTGTCGTCTGCAGGGCGAACGCGGACTGCACGTCCGGTCGCGTTTGCATCCAGGCGCCCTCGCCGTTCCAGTAGTCGATGAAGCGCGCCATCCCCCGGCGGCCGTCGCTCTCCGTGGCGGACTGCGTGACATCCGCCGCAAGAGCCGCCACCTCGCGGAACAGCCCGTGCTCCGACGTGCCCTCCGGGGCGCCGCACAGAAGGTGGAATGAAACCGGCTCGATCAGGG
>JBGPEQ010000263.1:0-6107 GCA_041482855.1 Dongiaceae bacterium
ACCATAGCGACGGAACTGATGGCCCCGCATAAATAAGAACTCCCCCTCCACTTGTGAGAGGGGGCTGGGGGAGGGGTCTAGCGCCGGCAGGCGCGCATGAATCGGCCGATCCCGAGTACCGGCGTGAGCACCACGAATGAAATTCTCAATGCTGCGATTAATCGTTTGAGGCCGATCCCTGTGGCTAGCGCGGCTGCGAGACCAGACTCTTCGCGCGCTCTCGCGCGCAAACCCCTCCCCCAACCCCCTCCCGCAAGGGGAGGCGGAGTTCGATTTGTCAGCCACGCCTGGTTTGCCTGTCGCTCCGCCCTTCGCCATGATCCCGCGCCCCAACCCGCCGTTCTCCCTTAACCAGCATGAACCCGCCGACCGCACCGTTCCGCATCCGCCCCGCCACGCCCGCCGACGGCGAGCGCGTCGCCGCCATGTGCGCGGCATTGACTGTCGAGGAAGCCATCGGTGGCGTCTCGCGCTTCACGGCCGAGGCCTTCCGCCGCGACGGCTTCGGGCCGCGGCCGGCCTTCGCCTGCCTGATCGCCGAGGCCGGCGGCCGGGCCGTGGGCTATGCGCTCTATTGCGACGACTACGATACCGACCACCTCCGCCGGAGCATCCATCTAGCCGATCTTTATGTCGAAACCGCGGCGCGCGGGCGGGGCCTCGGCCGCGCCCTGATGGCCGCCGCCGCCCGGGCCGGCCGCCAATCCGGCGCCCATCTCATGATGTGGAACGTGTTGAAGACCAACCTGCCGGCGCGCCGCTTCTACGCCACGGTCGGCGAGGAAATCGACGACCAGGTGGAGGCCCTGGCCTTCGGCCCCGAGTTCGACCGGCTGGTGGCCGCCGCCTTGCCCTCCGACGGCATCGCCCTACGGACGGCCACGGCCGCCGATTGCCCGCTGCTCGCCCATTTCCTGAACGGGTTGTTCGCGGAGATCGGCCTGGAGCAGCAGCTGGAGGCCGCAGCCCGCTTCTCGGCCGACGGGTTCGGCCCGGCCCCCGCCTTCACCGCCGTGATCGCCGAGCATGCGGGCACGCCCGCCGGCTATGCCCTGTTCTGGCCGACCTACCACGCCGAGTCGGCGGCGCGCGGCGGCTGGCTCTCCGACCTCTACATGCTGCCGCAAGCCCGCCGCCGCGGCATCGCCCGGCGGCTGATCGCGGAGGTCGCCGCCCGCACCGCCGCCCAGGGCGGCCGCTACCTGGTCTGGCTCGTCGACGCCGACAACGAGCGCGCCCGCGCCTTCTACCGCACCCTCAGCACGGAATGGCCGAACAGCATCCCCTGCGTCTGCGCGGGCGAGCGGTTCCAGGCATTGGCCGAGAGCGCGCCGGCGTGAGGCGCGCCACGCGCAGGGTTTCGAGCGGGCGGTGAGGCTGAATGATCTCCGCGGCTCCGCGTCTCCGCGTGAACATCTGGCGTCTGGGATTGGCGCCCCGCGTCCTTCGACAGGCTCAGGATGAGGATCTGTCTTTGTGCCACCAAGAATTACCCTCATCCTGAGCTTGTCGAAGGACGCGGGATGGTCATGCAACACCGTTTACTCCGGCCCCATTTATCTCGGTATCGGCGGGCAGCGTCATGACTGACTCGCCGCCCGCGCTTCGCCGCGTTCTAGGCACGCCGCTTCTCGCCTTCTATGGCCTTGGCGTCATCATCGGCGCCGGCATCTATGTGCTGGTCGGCAGCGTGGTCGGCGTGGCCGGCCACGCCGCGCCCTGGTCGTTCGTCCTGGCGGGCGTCCTCGCCGGCCTCACGGGGCTTTGCTATGCCGAGCTGGCCGTGCGCTTTCCGGAAGCGGCCGGCGCCGCCGCCTATGTGAAGGAGGCCTTCGGCTCCGACCGGCTCTCCCAGCTCACGGGGTTGGCGGTGGCGGCGGTGGTGATCGTCAGCACGGCCTCGATCGCCCGCGGCAGCGTCGGATACACCCAGGTCTTCCTGTCCTGGCCCGATGCCGCGATCGCCGGCAGCCTGGTTCTGCTGTTCACGGCTATCGCGTGCCTCGGTGTGCGCGAGAGCGTCGGCCTCGCCGCGGCGATGACGGTGGTCGAGATCGGCGGCCTGCTGCTGGTGGTGGCCGCGGGCTGGCCGGCGCTGCGCGCGCTGCCGCAGCGGATCGGCGAGCTGATGCCCGCGCTCGAGCCGGACGCCCTGGCCGGCGTGGCCGTCGGCGCCTTCCTCGCCTTCTTCGCCTTCATCGGCTTCGAGAACCTGGCCAACATGGCCGAAGAGGCACGACGGCCGGAGCGCAGCCTGCCGCGGGCGATCCTGATCAGCCTCGGCCTGAGCACGCTGCTCTACGCGGTCGTGACCGCCGTCACCATCCTGGCGCTCCCGCATGAAGAGATGGCGGCCTCGTCCGCGCCGCTGCTGCTGGTCGCCGCCGAAGCCGATTGGTTTTCCACCGACCTCTTCGCCGCCATCGCGCTGGTAGCGGTCGCCAACGGCGTGCTGATCGAGCTGGTGATGCTGGCCCGCCTGCTCTACGGCATGACCCGCCGCGGCTGGCTGCCCTCATGGCTCGGCGTGGTCCATCCCCGCCTGCGCACGCCCATTCCCGCCACCCTCTGCGGCGGCGCGGCGGTCTTCGTCCTGACTGTCGCGGTGCCGTTCCTGCACCTCGTCGCCGTCACCAGCACGATCACGCTCCTGATCTTCGCGATCGTGAACATCGCGCTCTGGCGACTCCAGCAGCAACGGCCGCGCAGCGCGGGCTTTCGTGTGCCGAGGTTCATTCCACCGGTCGCCGCGCTCGCCAATGTCGCGCTGGCGGTGGCGCAGTTTCTGCAGTGAGAGCGCTTTCCGAGCGTATCCCCACGCGTCGGAGTTGTGGCGTCTCTCGGAGAGGTTGGTCCTGCCTCAGGTTGAAGATTGCCCGCATCGCGCCATCGCCGAGCATGCCATCGCTCGAGATTGCCTACCTTGGTTACCTCTGGACTCGGTTCCAAATGAGTCCGAAGCAATAGCCAGCGGCATAGCCCAGCGTCGACGTGATCGCGATCAGGATGAGCGCACGTCCAGCGCCGAAGTCTTCGACGACATAAACGGGCTTGATGAAGTGCATCCACAAGACGAAATCGATGACTGCTTGCGCCCAGTGGAGCGCTACGAGGAGCAACCACAAGAGGTGCCAACCGCCGACAAGGACGCCGAGCACAAGTCCGGCTTTGTTGGGGTTTATCGTTTGCATGGCTGCTCTCCAAAAAAGGCGCGCGATGTTGCCGCGCGCCACGCATTTATCGGCGGCGGCGGCGCGGCGCCCATTGAGCCAAGTCAAAGTGGCGTTGCGGCTGCCGTGACGTTGATGACGTTCCCAGGCCCCAACGATCGCGATCAGCCATCGTGCGAACACGCGTGTCACAATGCCCGATAATTCCTCGCAGCCTTTGACCGGATTATCGGAATCCGAGGCCCAAGCTCGCCTGGCGGCGGACGGCCCCAATCAACTGCCGCGGCCCAACCGGCGCACGCTGCTGCGCGTCGCCTTCGAAACCCTGCGCGAGCCCATGTTCGCCCTCCTGCTCGGCGCCGGACTCGTCTATCTGGCGCTCGGCGATATCGGCGAGGCGCTCGTTCTGCTGGTCTTTGCCACGCTTTCCATCGCGATCGCGATCGTTCAGGAAAGCCGCAGCGAGAATGTGCTGGAAGCGCTGCGCGATCTGACCAGCCCACGCGCGCTCGTCATTCGCGACGGGCAGCGGCGCCGTATTGCCGGTCGCGAGGTGGTGCGTGGCGACATCGTCGTGCTCGGCGAGGGCGACCGCGTGCCAGCGGACGGCGTCTTGCGCGTCAGTCACGATCTCCAGACCGACGAATCCCTGCTGACGGGCGAGGCGGTTCCGGTCCGCAAGATCGGGGCGGAGGGGACGACGCCCGCGCGTCGACCCGGCGGCGACGATCTGCCGTTCGTCTTTTCCGGCACCATGGTGGTGCGCGGACACGGCATCGCCGAGATCCAGGCGACGGGCCCGCGCAGCGAGATCGGAAAGATCGGTCTCGCGCTCGGCACGATCGATGCGGCGACCCCGCCGCTGCAGCGGCAGACCCGCCGTCTCGTCCGGAACCTCGCCGTCGTCGCCGTGGCGCTCAGCGGCCTGGCGGCCGGCCTCTACATCGTTCTGCGCGGCTCCTGGCTCGACGGCCTGCTCGGCGGCATCGCTCTCGGCATGGCGATGCTGCCGGAGGAATTTCCCCTCGTCCTCACCGTCTTCATGGTGATGGGCGCCTGGCGCATTTCCCGCGCCCGCGTGCTGACGCGCCGCGCCGCCGCGATCGAGACGCTGGGCGCCGCCACGATCCTCTGCACGGACAAGACGGGCACGCTGACCCAGAACCGCATGGCGATCGCCGAGCTCTGGAATGGCGGCCGTTCATTCCAGCCCGCGGCAGCCGAGGTCCTGCCGGACGGCTTGGCACCGCTGCTGGAAATCGGCGTCCTCGCCAGCGCCGTGGAGCCGGTCGATCCGATGGAACTGGCGTTCCGCGCCCTCGGCCGCCGGCTTCTCGACGGACCGGAGCGCCCGCATCCCGGCTGGGAGCTGGTGCGTGGCTATGGGCTGCGGCCCGACCTTCTCGCCATGTCGCAGGTCTGGAGGCAACCCGGCGGCGCCGATCAGGTCGTCGCGGCCAAGGGCGCCCCCGAAGCGATAATCCGCCTTTGCCGGCTTGATGCGGCGGTCGCCGAGGCCGTCCAGCATCAGGCCGATGACATGGCGTCGCGCGGCATGCGGATCCTCGGCGTCGCTCGGGCGGCTTTCGCCGGCAGCGACTGGCCCGCGGCGCAGCAAGAGTTTGATTTCGAGTTCCTCGGCCTGGTCGGCCTCGCCGATCCGCTGCGTCCCACCGTACCCGACGCCGTCCGCGAATGCCGGGCGGCCGGCATAAAGGTTGCGATGATCACCGGCGACTACGCCGCCACGGCCCAGGCCATCGCCCGCGAAGCCGGCATCGATGCGGACGCGGTCATGACGGGCGACGAAATCGGCCGTGCCGGCGATGCCGAACTCGCCGAGCGCGTCAAGACGACGCGCGTCTTTGCCCGCGTCCTGCCGGAGCAAAAATTGCGACTCGTCGAGGCGTTCGTATCCAACGACGAGATCGTGGCGATGACAGGCGACGGCGTGAACGACGCGCCGGCGCTCAAAGCCGCCCACATCGGCGTCGCCATGGGCGGGCGCGGGACCGACGTCGCCCGCGAGGCGGCGGCGATCGTGCTGCTCGACGACGATTTCGGATCGATCGTGCGGACCGTCCGGCTCGGACGCCGGATCTACGACAATCTGCGCAAGGCCATGGGCTACATCCTTGCCGTCCATGTGCCGATCGCCGGCCTGTCGCTGCTGCCGCTCGTGCTCGGCTGGCCGCTCGTGCTCGGGCCGATTCATATCGCCTTCCTGGAGATGGTGATCGATCCGGTCTGCTCCATCGTCTTCGAGGCCGAAACCGAGGAAGACAACGTGATGCGCCGTAGGCCGCGCGATGCCAAGAGCCTCTTGTTCTCAGGCGCGCTGCTCATCTGGAGCCTGACGCAGGGCGCGGTGGTGCTGGCGCTGACGGCAGGCGTCATGACCGTGGCGTTGCTGCGGGGCATGCCCGCGGACGAACTGCGCGCGCTGGTATTCGTCACTCTCGTTCTGACGAATATCGGCCTGGTCTTCGTCAACCGCTCCTTCAGCGCCTCTCCCCTGGCAGCGCTGCGTCGTAAGAACCGGGCGCTCTGGCTGGTGCTCGGCTCCGCATTGACCCTGCTCGGCGTCGTCCTGTTCTGGTTGCCGGCACGCGGGTTGTTTCATTTCGGCCCGCTGCACCTCGACGACCTCGCCCTATGCGCGGGCGCAGGCGTTGCGATCCTGCTCACGCTCGATGCCATCAAGCCTGCCTGGCGGTCGAGGCTGACTTCCTAGTACACCAATTCCGAGTTTCCGAGCAGTTGCCGGGATCAGCGCCGTGCGTACTTCGACAAGCTCAGGATGAGGGACTTTCTTCGTGCCACCAAAATTGCCCCTCATCCTGGGCCTGTCGAAGGACGCACCATGCTCATTCCAGCAGATATGAGTCGTTTCAAGGAAACGCTGTACTAGTCCGCGCGACAATCCAAAGGTGATCG
>JBGPEQ010000264.1:0-6102 GCA_041482855.1 Dongiaceae bacterium
ATGAGCTCGACGGCTTCCGCGAGGTTGTGAACTGCATCAATGCAGCGGCGAACGACGTGCTCGCCTACCTCAAGGTCGGCCACGCCGGATTCAAGATCACCGGGTGCTGGGCCAACATCAATGCGCCCGGCGCCGGCCATCGCGTGCACAATCATCCGAACAACTATCTGAGCGGCGTTTACTACGTGCGCACGCACGAGGGGGCCGACAGCATCAACTTCCTCGACCCGCGACCGCAGACCGGGGTCGTCCGCCCACCGGTCACGACGCTGACCGCGGAGAACACAGAGCAGGTCGCCGTCACGGTCACGGACGGCACGCTCTTGCTGTTCCCGCCTAAAAAAGGGGACGCTTCCCTTTTCGCCATGGCTCTGCTGCTCTTCCCGTCATGCTCCGATTGGCTTGCGCCACCTTTGCCGACCCGCCACCCCACGTCACCCTGCGCGGCAATCGCCGGGATGATGTGTTCTTCCGGCAATGGGGCGCTGTCCCTTGTCTGAGGTAATCTCCGTGTTAAAAAAGGGTAGCGTCCCCTTTTCCGCCGGCTCTACCCGCTGCTCGAAGCGGTCACCGGCCGATTTCTACCGGTCGAGCGCTGGCTCTCCGAGCCGCCGCCGCTGGAGGCGCTCGGCAACTACTGGAGCCGCACGGTCGTGAGCGGCGTAAAGTTTCTCGACGCACTCGGCCGCGAGCGCGTGCTGAACTTGCGCTATGAGGACATCCTGGCGCGGCCGCGCGAAGAGCTGACACGCCTGATGGATTTTATGGGGCCGGAGTACGCCGACCCGGAATGGCTTGCGCAGGCGAGCCTGATCCCACGAAAACCGTTGTCGAACTGGCAGAATCTGCCGGCCGATCAGCAGCGGCTGACAGACGCCTGCCGGCCGGGCCTGGCATCGTTGGGGTACCTGTAGGGGCGACCGGCAGGTCGCCCGCGGACTGTTGCGGCGGATGGACGGGCGACCTGCCGGTCGCCCCTACGTGTGTTTCGGCGATCGCGGCGACCGCTTCTTCCCCGGCCGCAGGATGTGGCGGTGGTCGGCGGCGTAGAGTCGGCTATCGCTGAAATCCTGCGCGGCGAAGACGCGGCCGACCAGGATGAGGGCAGTACGCGTCACCTTGGCGACGCGCACGGCGGCGGCGATGGTCGCGAGGGTGCCGCGGATGATCTGCTGGTCGGGCCAGCCGACGCGTACGGCGACCACGACCGGGCAATCGGCGCCGTAGAGCGGCGTCAGCTCACTCACGACGCGGCGGATATTTCGCACCGACAGATGGATCGCCAAGGTGGCACCGGCGGCTCCGAGCGTCTGCAGGTCTTCGCGGTTCGGCATCGGCGAGGCTTTGCCGTCGGTGCGCGTGAGAATCACGGTCTGGCTGATCTCCGGCAGGGTCAGTTCGGCCTTGAGCGCCGCCGCCGCCGCGGCGTAAGCCGGCACGCCCGGCGTCACGTCGTAGGGGATGGCGAGCGCATCGAGCCGCCGCATCTGCTCTGCGATGGCGCCGTAGAGCGAGGGATCGCCGGAATGGACGCGGGCCACGTCCTGGTGGGCGGCGTGGGCCTCTTCGATATGGGCGATGATCTCGCCGAGCGCCAACGGCGCGGTATCCACGACCTTCGCCCCCTTGGGCGCATAGGCGACGACGGCGCGCGGCACCAGCGAGCCGGCATAGAGCACGACCGGGCAACGCGCGATGAGATCGCGGCCCCGCACCGTGATGAGATCGGGATCGCCCGGGCCGGCGCCGATGAAGTGGACGGTCACTTGGCGGCCTCCGACTTGCCGTCGTAGCCGCGCGGCGTGTACAGCCATTCGCCGCCGTCGGGGCGCTTGACCCGGCGCGTCGTGCTGCTGCCGATCAGCACGATCGAGAGCATGTCGACATCGGCCGGATCGAGCGCCGCCAGCGTCGTGATGCGCAGGGCCTCGCCGTCGCGGCCGAGGTTGCGGGCGATGGCGACGGGCGTGTCGGCAGAGCGCGCCTTGAGCAGGATGTCGCGAGCGGCGACCAGCTGGGTGCGGCGGCGCTGCGATACCGGATTGTAGAGCGCGACGACGAAATCGCCGGCGGCGGCGGCGCTGAGGCGCTGCTCGATCACGGGCCAGGGCGTCAGCAGGTCGGAGAGCGAGATGGCGCAGAAATCGTGGCCGAGCGGCGCCCCCAAGCGCGCGGCCGCGACCTGCATGGCGGAGACGCCGGGAATGCCGACGACCTCGACGCGCGCCCAATCGGCATTGGCGCCGCGTTCGATCAGCTCGAACACCAGGCTGGCCATGGCGTAGATGCCGGCGTCGCCCGACGAAATCAGCGCCACGCTGCGGCCCTCGGCGGCGAGCGCCAAGGCGGCGCGCACGCGCGTCTCTTCCTGGCCGAGATCGAAGGCGTGCAGCGTCTTGCCGACGGCGAGCGGTCCCAACAGGTCGAGATAGAGGCGGTAGCCGACGAGATCGCCGGCGGCGCGGATGGCGGCCTCGGCCTCGGCGGTGCGGCCGCCGGCATGGCCGGGGCCGATGCCGACGACGGCGAGCCCGCCGCGGGGCCGGCCGCATGCTGTCGCATCGATGATGCGCGGACTGCGGGCGATGGCGCAGGTCGCGCGGGCCGAGCGCTGCTTCGGCAGGGCGAGCGCGGCATGCGGGCCGGCGGCGGCCAACGCCGCACCCTCGGCGACGCCCCAGCAGCCGGTCTCGCGGAAGACGATGTCGGAACGCTCGCTCAGGCGCGGCGTTTCCGCCAGCAGCGCCTCGGCCGGGAAGAAGCGCGCGGGCACGCCCAGCTCTTGCCCGACCGCGTGGATCGCCGGTTCGGCGGCCTTGAGCGCGATCGAGAAGATGCCGGCAACGGCGAGCGGAGAGAGGTTGGCCTGTGCCAAGCATTGCATCACGAGCGCGCGCACCTCGTCGACCGAAGCGCCGCGCTCACAGCCGATGCCGATGGCCAGGGTGGCGGGATGGAGGATGAGTGTGTCTTGATCGCCGACGGCCGCGCGATCGGTGACCAGCAGCCGAACGGCGGTGCTCCCAAGCCCTCCCCCTACCCCCTCCCGCAAGGGGAGGGTGAGTGCTGCACGGAGCCAATCGCACTCAGTGTTGGCCGCCTCAATCGCAAGATCGACCGGCGCGCCGGCGAGGAGCGCCGCGGTGACAGCTTTGGCCGCTTCCGGGTTGGCGACGCGCCAGCCAGGTGGCGGGTCGTCGAGCGCGAAGCCAAGGCGCACATCACCGGCGGTGGTGATGGCGGCGACGCCACCGGCGATCGCGGCGATCCTGCGCGCCAGGTCGTTGGCGCCGTGATGACCGCCGAGCAGGGGCACGGCCACGCTGCCGTCGTCGGCAACGGCGACGACGGCCGGCTCGCTGCGCTTGTCGCGGAGCAGCGGGGCCAGGGAGCGGATGACGATGCCGGCGGCGCAGAGGGCGACGATCGGCTGGCCCTCGGCGAAGAGCCCACTCAGATGGCCGGCCACATCGTCGAAGCGCACGGCCGCGTCGGCGATGCGCGGCGCGTAGCCATGCAGCGTCGCATCGGGCAGCCCGGCAACGAGACGTTGCGCAAGCGCGAGGCCGCCGGGGCCGAGGACGACGACGGCGGTCATCGCTCCGCCGCCGGCGATGGCACGAGGACCATCGAGAAGTAGGGCGCGGCATCGTCTCGCAGGTCGCGCAGCGTGGCGATGCGCTGGGTCGCGAGCGTCGCCCGCTCGACCAGGCACGCGCCATCGAGCCGCGCGCAGTCGGTCAGCAGGCGGCGGATGCGGCCGAGATGGCGGCCGACCTTGATGATGGCAAGGGCCTCGGCGCCGGCGAGACGCGTGCGCAGGGCATCATCGGGGAGCGGCGCGGGCACGACCGTGAGAGTCTCGTTGCGGCGCGCCAGGGGCAGGCCGGCGGCGCTGGCGCAGGCCATCAGCGATGACACGCCGGGAACGACCTGGACCGGGCAACGGTCGACGAGGCGCTCATAGAGATAGAGGAACGAGCCGTAGAAGAATGGGTCGCCCTCGCACAGCACCGCGACATCCCGACCGGCCGCGACCTGCGCGAGGATCTTGTCGGCCGCGCCATCATAGACCTCCGCCTTGGGGAATTGGCCATCGCCGAGCGGCATGCGGATGGCGATCTCGTGCTGACCGCCGGGCAGATGGGGCGCCACGATCGTGCGCGCGAAACTGTCGCCCGTTTCGGGGGCGGGGTAGGCTATCACCGGCACGGCGCGCAGGATGCGCAGCGCTTTCAGGGTCAGCAGCTCGGGATCGCCGGGGCCGACGCCGAGGCCGTAGACGGTGGCGCTCATCGCTTGGTCGCGGCCAGTTGCGTCACCGGCATGTGGGCGCGCCAGCCGGTGTAGGGGCCGATGGGCTCGGCACGGCTGATGGCAATGCGGGTCAGCTCGCCGCCGATCTCCGCACGCAGTGCGAACAGGCGCGCCTCGCCCTCGACAGTGACAGCGTTGGCGACCAGGCGGCCTCTTGGATTCAGGGCCTGCCAGCAACGCTCGACCAATCCCGCCGCCGTCAGGCCGCCGCCGATGAAGACGGCATCGGGCGGCGGCAGGTCCACCAGCGCCGCCGGTGCTTCGCCCTCGATCAGCTCGAGATGGGGCACGCCAAGGGCGGCCGCATTCTCGCCGACCATGACGCAGCGGCCGGCCTCGCGCTCGACGGCGATGGCGGCGAGCGTGCGGTGGCTGCGCAACCACTCGATGGCGACCGAGCCGCAGCCGGCGCCGACGTCCCACAAGCGCTGGCCCGGCGTCGGCGCCAGGGCGGCCAAGGTCGCCGCCCGCACCTCGCGCTTCGTGAGCTGACCGTCGTGGCGGAAGGCGTCGTCGGGCAGGCCGGGCACGTGGGCGCGTACCACTGCATCCGGGCCAGGAATACATTCCACGGCGATCGTGTTGAGGGCGAGGGCTTGGCCGACGGTCCAGTCCGCCGCCGTGCCGGCCAGGTGCCGTTCGTCAGCGCCGCCCATATGTTCGAGCACGGTGAGGCGGCTGGGGCCGTAGCCGAGCGCGGTCAGCGCCTTGGCCACGGCCATGGGCGTGGCGCCGTCATGGCTCAGCAGCAGCAACCGGGCGCCGGGCGCCACGACGCCGTTGAGGAAGGCGAACGAGCGGCCATGGAGCGTCAGGCACTCGACCTCGGCCAGCGGCCAGCCCAGCCGCGCGCAGGCGAGCGCGAACGCGGAGACACCCGGCACGATCCAGGTCTCCTCCGCCGGCACCGCCCGCAGCAGCGTGACGCCGATGCCGAACCAGAGCGGATCGCCGGTCGCCAGCACGACCACGCGGCGCTCGCGCCGCTTGAGGATCTCGTCGACGGTGAGCTTCAGAGGCGAGGCCCAGCGCAGGCGCTCGGCAGTTCCGTTCGGCACCTTGGCGAGGTGGCGCTCACCGCCGACCAGCGTCTCCGCGCCATCGATCAGTTTGCGGGCGGCGGGCGTCAGGCCTTCGAGGCCGTCCTCGCCCAGGCCGATGATCGTGAGCCAGCGGCTCATGGGTCGGCGCCGATGAGGAGCGCGTTGACGGCCGCCGCCGCCAGCGCGCTGCCGCCGCGCCGGCCCTTGAGGGTGAGGAAGGGAACGTCGAGCCGCGCGTCGATCAGCACCTGTTTGGATTCCGCGGCGCCGACGAAGCCGACGGGAAAGGCGAGGATGGCGGCCGGACGCGGGGCGCCTCGCGCAAGCAGTTCCAGCAGATGGAAGAGTGCGGTGGGCGCGTTGCCGATCGCAACCACGGCGCCGGCAAGGCGCTCGCCCCACAACTCGACGGCGGCGGCCGAGCGCGTCGTCTTGAGCGCGCGCGCCAGTTCCGGCACGCGGGCGTCGTCGAGCGTGCAGACGATCTCGTTCCGCGCCGGCAGCTTGGCGCGCATGATGCCGGTCGCGACCATTGCGCTGTCGCACAGGATGGGCATGCCGTTCCCAAGCGCGGCGCGCGAGCAAGCGGCTACCTCCGGCGTGAAAACCAGGTCCTCGACGATGTCGATCATGCCGCAGGCATGGATGAGACGTACCGCGATGTCGGCGATGTCCGGCGGCAGATGAGCGAGCTTTGCCTCGCGTCGGATGATGGCGAAGGACTCGCGATAGATCGCATCGG
>JBGPEQ010000265.1:0-6076 GCA_041482855.1 Dongiaceae bacterium
CGGTCGCGGCCCGCTTCGCCGTTGGCAGAGCCTGCGCAGGATCGAACCCGTCACAGCTTGTCAGGATTGCCCTCGATGATCGTGCGCTTGCCGGGGCCCCCGCTCCCCGCGAAGGTGTACTCGCGGCCCTTGTCCTGACTGATGGAGACGCAGCTCGTGTAGTCGTGGCTCGAGAAGGCGACGCAGAGCCGGTCGCCCTCGACGTGCCAAGTGCCCAGGTATTCTTCGTCCGTGTCCTCGATTTCGCGGCCGCGAATGGAGCCGTCGGGGACGTAGTACTCCGAGAACTTGGGGCCCTTGACCGTGTTGCCCGACACCAGCGTCGTGATCTCCACTCCCGTGAACGGACCGCCCCGCTCGCGGACCGGCGAGACGTACCAGATGCCCACGGCCAAACCTCCGGCAAGGACGAGTGCGAGCACGGCGAGCGCGAAGGCTTTACGCGATATCGGCATCACGATCTCTTTTCGAGTGCCCTTGATATAGCACGGCCATCCCGGGACACGAGCACGCACATCGCGCAGGCGCATCCTTCTCGCACTGTGGCCGCAGCGACACACTGCAGATTTGAAATACGCGAATACAGCAATAGAGGAGAATTTAGTCTTGCATTCCGTTTCGACTTGAGTCATAAGCCCTCCCCTTCGCTCGGCCTCGTGTCCGGGCTCGTGTGGTCCCGGCTGGCGCGGTGCGCTCTGCGTATTCCGTGTTCCGCTGAACGAAGGTTGTGGTCGTCGCTCAATTGGGAGCACAGGATTAGAAGTCCTGCACCACCAGAGAGGATAGCTCAGATGGGTAGAGCAGATGCCTGATAAGCATCCAGTCGCGGGTTCGACTCCCGCTCCAACGCTCCGGTTCAGCCTAGAAAGCTGATTCCACTGTAGGGAACCGGACGCGCGCTTCAGTCGCGGTCCGGTCGTCTGGCCGAAAGGCCTTTCGCTCGCACCAGACACCGTGAGACCGGCCCTGCGCCGGGGCGGATATCGCCCGCGCGGGTCGCCGGGTCCACCCTTTGAACGTCGGGCCTCGGTCTGGCGACCGGAGGCGTGTGCCCGCCGACCCGCCGAGCTCAAGCCCCGGCCCGCCGTTCCCCCGGGAAGACGCGTCCGGAACCCGTATCCTCGAACTGAAGCCGAGCTTCGCGGATCTGCCGCGAGGCCAAGAATGGAGACGTGTCATGAGTCGGTTTCTTCTGATGCTGCGCGCGACGGTGAAGGACGGCGAGCGTGCCCTCCTGCTGCGCAACGGCCGCCACGAGCGCGTGCTCGGCCCCGGCCGCCACCGTCTGTTCGATCCGAAGCGCGAGCTGACGATCGAGACGTTCCAGGTGGTGCGCGCGGAGTTCTCGGCCGAGCGCTACGCCGTGATCAAGGCGGAGCGGCCGGAGATCGCGGGCGCGCTGTTCGAGGCTGTGGAGACGCGGGCCGACGAGCTCGCCATCGTCAACCTCGACGGCCGGCCGACGCACCTGGTCGGCCCGTGGAAGGTGCGCGTGTTCTGGAAGGTCGCGACCGCGGTCGAGGTCGAGCGCATCGACACGGCGAGCGACCCGAAGGTGGACCCGCGCCACCTGACGCTGATCGATCGGGCGCGCAACCCCTACGGGTCCGAGACGGTGGTCGAGAACCACGAGGCCGGCCTGCTCTATGTCGAGGGCCGGCTGGTCGAGCGGCTCGAGCCGGGCCGGCATGCTTACTGGACGGTCAACCGCAAGGTCGAGGTGAAGCGCGTCGACCTGCGGCCGCAGGCGGTCGAGATCACCGCGCAGGAGATGCTGACCAAGGATCGCATCGCGCTGCGCGTGACCCTGACGGCGCTGCGCCAGGTCGTCGATCCCGAGCGCGCGGCAAGCGCGGTCGTGGACGTCGACGGGTGGCTGTACCGGCTCGTGCAGTTCGCCATCCGCGAGGCGGTGGCGGCGCGCACGCTCGACGAGGTGCTGTCGGCCAAAAGCGTGCTCGACGCGGAGCTGCGAAGCTACGTGCGCGAGCGCCTCGGCGAGACGGGCATCGAGGTGACGGAGCTCGGCGTGAAGGACGTGATCCTGCCCGGCGAGATCCGCGAACTCGTGAACAAGGTGGTGGAGGCGGAGCGGACGGCGAAGGCCAACCTGATCCGTCGCCAGGAGGAGACCGCGGCGACGCGTTCGCTCCTCAACACCGCGAAGCTGATGGAGGACAACCCGCTCCTCCTGCGGCTGAAGGAGCTCGAAAGCCTCGAGCGGCTGGTGGAAAAGGTCGGCCGCATCGATCTCCACGCCGGCGAGGGGGCGGGCCTGGATGCGCTGCTCAACAAGCTCGTGCGCCTGAAGGCGCCCGAGCCGGCGTGAGAGCGACGTGAGAAGCTGCGAAGCGGAGAAAGGCCGCGTCGACCGACGACGCGGCCTTTATTCGATCGCGCAGCGCCCCGTGGCGACAGCCTCGACGGCGGGAACAGGACCTCGCCTCGCCGCCGTCTTGGCTACGCCAGATATTTCTGCAGCGGCTCCCAATACATTTTTTTCCATCCACTCTCGAGATGCTCGCCATGTTCGGCCGGAAATCCCGCATGGTCGAAGACGAGCTTGGTATCGGAGCCTTGGGCCGTGAATTCGAACCTGACGATCGAATAGGCGCCTTCCGGCCAATTTCCCGCCCGCCACGCCTGAACGATGCGCCGGTTGGGCGTGAGCTCGATGTTTCTTCCCGTGATCTTGCCGCCGAAGCACGAGAAGGCCCCGCTCGGATTGCGATCGATGTCAGCCGGCGCTCCATCCGTGAACCCGCTGAACTGCCCGGCATCGAGAAGCGCGTCGTAGATGCGCTTCGGGCTGGCCTTGAAGACGACTTCCTGATGGATGGTCGTGGGCATAGCGTTGGCTCCTTTTCCTCGGAAGATACGATTGGAACCTACATTGCAGGCCGGCAAATCCGCCGGATTTCACTGTGCGACGGGCAAATAGATCGTCACGGTCGTACCCTTGCCGGGCGCGCTCGCGAGCGCGACGTGGCCGCCCGACTGTGCGACGAAGCCCTCGACCGTGCTGAGGCCCAGGCCCCTGCCCTTGCCGCCGTGCTTGGTCGAGAAGAACGGATCGAATGCACGCCGGGCCACCTCGGGCGCCATGCCGCTCCCATTGTCGGTGACGGAGACCGTGACATATGGGCCGGGCCGAACGTCGCCCAGCTGCCGCGCTTGCGTCTCATCGACCTGCGCAGTGGCGGCCTCGATGAGCAACCTTCCGCCTTCCGGCATCGCATCGCGGGCGTTGTTGACCAGGTTGACGATGGCCGTCTCGAGAGCGGCCGGATCGGCCATGGCCGGCCGCAAATCGCGACGGTGGGAGAGCTCGACCGCGATGCTGTCGCCAAGGATACCGCGGAGCCGTTCCATCAGCCCGACAACGAGGCGGTCGACCTCGATGGCCTGCGGCCGCAGCGGCTGGCGGCGCGCGACCGCGAGGAGCCGTCGGGTCAACTCGGCGGCGCGCTGGGCCGCTTCCTCGATCAATGTTGCCATCTCATGCAGCGGCGTACCCGCTTCGAGCTTGGCCGTCAGCATTTCGCTGTTGCCCAGGATGGTCATCAGCAGATTGTTGAAATCATGCGCGACGCCGCCCGCCAGCTGGACGACTGCCTGCGTTTTCTCGGCCTGCCGCGATTGCGCCGCGCGAGCGGCGTTGCGGCCTTCCTCTTCTTCGCTGTCCGGGCCGGCCGTCATGTCATCAACCCTATCAGCTGTGCGTCACGCCGCATCCCCGTAGCTATGAGGTTTGCCGGTCGCGGGATGGATCAGCGGCGCTCGGGATCGATTGCTTGACGTCGTCGCGCAAACGATCGTCGGCAAGGTACTCCAGGTTGGCCTCGCGCAGCTTGGCGCCGGACTCGTCGTAGAGGAACGGCAGCACGGCATAGCGGCGCCCGCGCGTCACCGGCAGCGCCTCATGCATGAGCGAGCAGGAGAACACGATGGCGCCGCCGCTCGGCGCCCGGTAGCTCTCGCGGCCGAACTCGGGGAAGCAGAGATCGCCGCCTTCATACTCCTCGGCATTGAGGTTGATGGTGACGGCGAAGCGGCGATGGGCCGTGCCCTTGGTGGTGTTGTCGCGATGCGGCCGGAAATAGCCGCCCTCGCCGGCGTCGTAGCAGGCGACGATGTAGCGCTCGATGAAGTTGGCGCGGAACTGGAACGCCTTGCGCACCTCCGGCGCCAAGCGGCGCTCGATGCGGGCGCGGATGCCCTGGCGGGCGTCGACGTCCTCGATCAGGTAGTCGCGCCGCCGCTTGCGGCCGTAGTCGATCACGCCGACGGTCTTGCCGCTGGCATCCGAGGTCATGTAGCCGCTGTCCTGGCCGCCATGGCGGTCGTAGAGACCCATCAGGTCGCGGCAGAATTCGCGCTCGAACAGCTGCGGCACCAGCAGGATCGGCGCCGATGGCCGGCCTTGCCGCATGGCGGCGAGCGGGGGCAGGCGGTCGACCAGCTCGAGCAGCTGCCGACCGTGCAGAACCGGATCGGCGATCGGCAGCACCGCCAGCACGCGCAGGGCGGGATCGAGGATGAAGGTCGTGGGCTGATAGCGGGCGGTCTCGCCCGGCTTCGGCTCGTCGCATACGCCGTAGCGGGCGGCCACCTTGAGGCCGAAGTCCCACAGCAGCCGGAAGCCGGGAATCCGTTCCTCGACGCGCTTTTCGCGTTCGTCGCCGGGGTCGGCGCTGACGCCGAAGAACGAAGCATGGTCATCGTCGAACGCGCCGGCCGCCTGGTGCAGCGCGGTCAGCATCTGACCGATGACCGGATTGCCGGCGGAGCCGAAGAAGCACAGCACCACGTAGCGCCCGGCCACCGAATCGAAGTGATAGCGCGGGTTGGCGGGCGACGGCGTGATGAACCAGGGGGCGGGGTCGCCGGGCGTCAAGCGGACGGTCGTCATGCCCACCGAGGATACCACATCCTCGCGCTTTTCACGGCTCCAGCGCGCGACCCCATGTCCCTCGGGAATCCTGAGGAACGAAGGTTCACCGCAAAGGCGCAAAGACGCGGAGATCGGGAAGCGCGCGGCCGCCTTACACTTGGCGGCTCCGCAGCTCGCTGAAACCACGGACGAGCCTTTACCCAAGAGGGTCCAACATGAAAACTCGGAATTCAAAGCTGTCGTATTTTGCGTAATCACGATTTTCACCGGCGCGACAGCAGGTTGTCGCGCCTGGCGGCCCGTCGGGCGCGATTTGAGAGTGCAACCGATACACGATGTCAAAGATCAGGCCGACGGATAACCGCATCCGGCGACAAGAACATAGTATGAACTTACGCGATGGAAGTCAAGATGAATCGAAGACGCCGGCGACGATCTCCCGCGTTCTGCGGATAGCGGCCCCCTGCATCGGAGAAATAAGGGACGCTGTTGCCGGCCGGCATTGAACTTGGCGGCGCGATCGGCTTTGCTCGCCCCGACCATGGAGCCGCTCGACAATTTCCCGGTGGCGGCGCGGCGGCGCACCCGCGGCGTCTTCACCGATATCGACGACACCCTCACCACGGAAGGCCGGCTGACCGCGGCCGCCTATGGCGCGCTCGAGCGGCTGCGCGCGGCCGGCTTCCTCGTGGTGCCCATCACGGGACGGCCGGCCGGCTGGTGCGACCATATCGCGCGCATGTGGCCCGTCGATGCCGTGGTGGGCGAGAACGGCGCGTTCTATTTCCGCTACGACGCGGCCGCCCGCAAGCTGGTGAAGCGCTTCCTCGCGTCCGACGAGGAACGGGCGGCGAATCGGCGGCGGCTGGAAGCGGTGCGCGATCGCATCCTGAGCGCGGTCCCCGGCGCCGCGCTGGCCTCGGACCAGCTCTATCGCGAGGCCGACCTGGCGATCGACTTCTGCGAGGACGTGCCGCCGCTGGCGCGTGCCGACGTCGACCGCATCGTCGCGCTGTTCGGCGAAGCCGGCGCGACTGCCTACGTCAGCTCGCTCCACGTCAACGGCTGGTTCGGCAGCTATGACAAGCTGGGCATGACGCGCATCATGCTGCGGGAGTGCTTCGCCATCGACCTCGATGCCGAGCGCGACCAGTTCGTGTTCGCCGGCGATTCCCCGAACGA
>JBGPEQ010000266.1:0-6042 GCA_041482855.1 Dongiaceae bacterium
CTCGAGCTGCTGGTGCAGCGGCAGCTGCGGGTCGGCGAACAGCTGCAGCTCCATCTGCCGGTCGCGCTCGTGGCCCGAGAGCGTTTCGATGATCGCCTTGGTCGACAGCCGCTCGTGCACGAAGAGCGGCAGTGTCGGCACGTCGAACGACAGCCGCTCCGCCTTGCCGGTCCAGTTGAGGAACGGCCGCCCGAGCCGCTTCAACTGGTCGACCGCGTCCTGCAAGCCATCAACAGACGTGACGATGCGGCCGTCGGCGCTCTTGAATTCCTGCGGTGCGTCGAACCGGAGCGGCGGCGTCAGCGCGGCGGCCTTCTCGATCATGGCCAGTAGCCATTCGCCCTGCTCGCGCGCCGCGTTCTGCCCATCCCAGTCGAGCGCCGGCGACAGCGACGAGTCGTAGCGATAGGTAGCGGGCGGCTTCTTCTTGCGGAACTGCGGCTGCGTGCCCACATCCGGCCGCAACAGGCTCTCGGCCTCCGGATGGCGGTAGCTCTCCGCCTGCGGCGGCTCGCCGGGTTGCCGACCCCGCGCAAGTTTCTTGACCTTCCTAACCACGCACCCCCCGTAGAACTCTCGGCATCCCGCTCGATCGTGGCCGAAGCATAGGAATGCTTCAGATCGTGAGCAATCGATAGCAGGTATTCATACGCCCTAATCTAGCCCAAGCTTCCCATGAGGACGAGCGGTCGACACCTCCTAAATGGGAGGTCGCCGTCCCGAGCGCGCCAGCTGACAGGGCACCACCATCCCGACTCTGCCGGCCTTGGCCCGCACGGCCATCCGCGTCCTCCGCGGCTCCGCGTGAGCAAGGGTCGGCCTAGGCCCGCTTGGCCGTCAGCGCATAAGGCTTGATCAGCAGATCGGCCGGGATGCCCCACGCCGTGCTGATCTTGCGGATCGCCTCGAGCGATAGAGCGCGCTGCCGGCTCAAGATGAGCGAGGCGAGGGCAGGGCCGATGAGACCGGCCAGATCCTTCTGCGTGCGGCCGCTGTTCGACATATGGGCCTTGATCAGGTCGATGGGATCGAGGCCGCCCATCGGAAACGCCTTTTCCTCATAGGCGTCGACGAGGATGGTCAGCGCGTCGAGCCGGCGGCTCTGCTCCTCGGTCAGCTTCTTGACCGCAAGAAGTTTGTCGATCTCCCGCAGCGCTGCCTTGTGGTCGCGGGCGTTCCGGATCGAAATGATGCCCATGTCCTTCTTCCTTCTCCCGGCTCAGATCGTCGTGGCGCTGCTTGAGCCTTTCTGTTGGAGATTTGTAAGGGTTTCTGATATTAGTAAGGGATATTAGTAAGGACTGACTCGCAAGGATGCGCACCATGTCCACTGCTACTATCACCAGCAAGGGCCAGACCACCATCCCGAAGGATATCCGGGACAGGCTCGGTCTCAAGCCCGGCGATCGCATCCACTTCGTGACGCTGCCCGACGGCACCGTTCGCCTGCTGGCGCAGAATCTTCCGATCGCGGCCCTGAAGGGCATGCTGCCGAAGCCGCGGCGGGCGGTGACGGTCAAGGGAATGAACGAAGCCATCGGCGCCGCCCTGGCCGAAAAGCATCGGCGGGCGCGGTGATCGCCGTCGATACCAACGTCATCGCGCGTTACATCGCCCGCGACGATCCCGCGCAGACCGCGCGCGCCGATCGCTTCCTCGATGCCCGCACGGCCGCCGATCCTGCGTTCATCGCCCGCATCGTGCTCGTCGAGCTCGTGTGGGTCCTGCGCAAGGCCTATAAATACGATCGCGCCTCCGTCGGCGATGTGATCGAGCGCATCCTCGCCACCAACGAGCTGCGGGTGGAGGATCGCGAAGCCGCCGTGGCGGCCCTCGCCGCCTACCGCACGAGCGGCGCCGACTACGCCGATTGTCTCCTCGGCCTCCTGAATCGCGACCTCGGCTGCGCGACCACCGTCACCTTCGACGCCGACGCGGCGACCCTTCCGGAATTCAGGGCGCTGTAAGCGTCGAACGCCATCCGGCCGCCCTCCGCGCTGCCGGGCGTTCACCGCTCAAATCCCGTCGCTGAGCCCCCGAATCCGAGCTCTCAGGGGTCTCTCACGTGCCGAATCCGCACATAGTGATGTCATTGATTCCATTGACTGATTTTTTAATGCATGGGGTTGTTTTGCACTTTTCGTGTTTTCCGGCCCGCGCCCCGCTTTTACGCAAAAATGTTTCACGTGAAACATCGCCACTGTTTCACGTGAAACCGTTTTCTCCAGCCGCTCCGCCTCACCCGCCTCCTTGACGCCGCCGCCCCCTTGGCCGTAAACCGACGGCCCTGGATGGCGGTCGTAGCTCAATTGGTTAGAGCACCGGGTTGTGGTCCCGGGGGTTGGGGGTTCGAGTCCCCTCGATCGCCCCAGTTTGGGGGAGCCGCCGCTCGCGCGCGGCCGGAGCCGGGCCCTTGGATCACGATGCCGTCCTGTTCGCCAACGAGGCCTTCTACCAGGCCTTCGCGGCGCGCGACCTCGCGGCCATGGAGGAAATCTGGGCCCGCCACGCGCCGGTCGCCTGCATCCATCCGGGCTGGGCGCCGCTCCACGGCCGGGCGGCGGTGATGCGCAGCTGGCAGGGCATCCTCGGCAATCCGGCGTCGCCGGGCGTCGCCTGCCACGACGCCCGCGCCAGCGTGTTCGGGGACTGCGCCATGGTGGTCTGCTTCGAGGGTGTGCCCGGCGGCTTCCTCGTCGCCACCAACCTGTTCGTGCGCCATGGTGCGGTCTGGAAGCTGGTCCACCACCAGGCCGGCCCCACCAACGGCCAGCCCGAGGACGAGCCGGCCGAGGAGGGGAGCGGACGCCCCAATTGACGCCTTGCATTGCATCGCTGAATCGCTCGCTGCATAGTGCCAGTCATATTCGCGCCGCGGCGTACGGGCGGCGCAGCAACGGTTTCGGAGCGATCATGCGGCTCAAACCCACCTTGGCTCTTCTGGCCTTTCTGCTTGCTTGCGCACCCACCCTGGCGCGCGCCGACTACGCCGCGGGCCTGCAGGCCTACGACGACCACGACTATACGACCGCCTATCTGGAGTGGCTGCCGCTCGCCAAGCAGGGCGACGCCAAGGCCCAGCATGGCCTCGCCCTGCTGTATGAAACCGGCCATGGCGTGCCGGCCAAGGACGATACCGAGGCCGCCAAGTGGTATGCGTCCGCCGCGCTTCAGGGCATCGCGGAATCCCAGGCCAACCTGGCGCTCATGTTCGCCGAGGGCCGCGGCGTGAAGCAGGACTACAACCGCGCGGCCGGCCTCTGGGAGCAGGCGGCGGAAAAGGGCGTCGCCGTCGCCAACTACGATCTCGGCCTGCTCTATCTGAACGGCTACGGCGTCGACAAGGACCCGGCCCAGGCCGCCACCTGGTTCGAGAAGGCGGCGACACTGAAGGTGGTGGACGCGCAGTACGCCATCGCCCGGCTCTACCGTTTCGGCACCGGCGTGCCGCAGGATCTCGACAAGGCCCGGTCCTGGTACACCCAGGCCGCCGCCGCCGGCCACACCCTGGCGGGCAAGGAGCTGGCGGCCATGGAGGCCGAGCAGCCGGCCCAGGCCACCGCGCCCAGCCAGCCGCCGCCGTCGCAGCAGGCGACCGTCCCCCAACCGGAAACGCTGGCCGCCCCCCCGCCGCCGCCGGCATCCATCGCCAGCGATGCCGAGAACAACATCCCGACGATCATCACCGACCCGCAAACCCCGCCGGCGCCTGCGCAGCCGGCCGCGACCGAGAACGCGCCGGCCGCCGCGACCGCCGAGGCAGCACCCGCAACACCGCCGGCGGCGCCGACCGCCACTGAGGACGCGCCTGTCACCGCGACCACGGAGTCCGCTCCCGCGACGCCGTCCGAACAGCCCGCCGCCGCCGATACCGCTCCGGCTGCCGGCGAAGCGACCGCCGCACCGGCCGCTCCGGCCCCGACCGAGACCCAGGTCGCGACCGCGCCGGCCATCCACGTCTGGCTGTCGTCGCAGAAGTCGCGCGAGCAGGCCGAGCGCGGCTGGCAGGAGCTGAAGACCGCCTATCCGGACCTGCTGGGCAAGCTCGAGCTGACCGTGCGCGAGGTCGATCTCGGCGCCGCCAAGGGTGTCTGGTATCGCGTCTATGCCGGCCCGCTCGCCAGCAAGCAGGACGCCAAGGACCTCTGCGCCAGGATCAAGGCCCAGCCGCCCAACAGCAACTGCCTGGTCGCCACCGACTGACGCATGGCGAACCGGTATGACGCCGCCATCCTCACCGTCGCCGAGATGGCGCGGGCCGATGCGCTGGCGATCGCGGGCGGCGTCCCCGGCCTGACCCTGATGGAGGCCGCGGGCGAGGCCGCCGCCCGCGAAGTGCGGCGGCGCTGGCCGCGCGGCCCGGTCGCCGTGCTCTGCGGCCCCGGCAACAACGGCGGCGACGGCTTGGTGGCCGCCCGCCTCTTGCAGGAAGCCGGCTGGCCGGTGCGGCTGGCATTGCTGGGCGAGCGCTCAGCCCTGAGCGGCGATGCCGCCGCCGCCGCGGCCCGTTGGCCGGGCCAGGTGGCAACGTTGACGCCCGCCATCCTGGACGGCGCAATGCTCGCGGTCGATGCGCTCTTCGGTGCCGGTCTGGCGCGGCCGCTCGAGGGTGCGGCGCGGACCGTGGTCGAAGCCGTGACTACGCGGCGGCTCCCCTGCCTGGCCGTCGATCTGCCGAGCGGCGTCCAAGGCGATACCGGCCAAGTGCTGGGGGCTGCCCCCCAGGCAACCGCCACCGTCACCTTCTTCCGCCGCAAGCCTGCCCACCTCCTGCTGCCCGGACGCGCGCTGGCCGGCGAGGTCGTGGTTGCCGACATCGGCATTCCCGCCGCCGTGCTGGATGAGATCCGGCCGACGCTGGTCGAGAACACGCCGGCGCTCTGGCTCGACCGCTTTCCCTGGCCGCGAATCGAGGATCACAAATACCGCCGCGGCCACCTGCTCATTGCCGGCGGCGAGGTGATGACCGGCGCCGCCAGGTTGGCCGCGCGCGCCGCCCGCCGCATCGGCGCCGGCTTGGTCACGCTGGCCTGCACGCGCGCCAGCCATCCGATCTACGCCGCCGACTCCGCAGGCGTGATCACGGCCATCGTCGACGACGATGCCGCCTTCGCCGCCTTGTTGGCCGATAAGCGCCGCAATACGCTGCTGATCGGTCCCGGCCTCGGCGTCACGCCGCAGACGCGCCAGCGCACCCTCGCCGGCCTCGCCGCCGGGAAGGCCTGCGTCATCGATGCCGACGCCCTCACGGTCTTCGCCGACCGTCCGCAGGACTTGTTCGATGCCGTGCGAACCCCATCTCTGTTGACGCCCCACGAGGGCGAGTTCGCCCGCCTGTTTCCGGACCTCGCGAATTTACCTGGCAAACTCGACCGCGCGCGTCAGGCGGCGCTACGCGCGAGCATGGCTGTGCTGCTGAAGGGCGCGGATACCGTCGTCGCGGCGCCGGACGGCCGGGCGGCGATCAACTGCAACGCCCCGCCGACGCTCGCTACCGGCGGCAGCGGCGATGTGCTCGCTGGCATGGCGGCGGGCCTCATGGCCCAGGGACTACTGCCGTTCGAGGCCGCTTCCGCCGCGGCCTGGCTGCACGGCGATGCCGCCGCTGCTTTTGGTCCCGGTCTCATCGCCGACGATCTCCCGGATCAGCTGCGAGGCGCTCTGGCGCACTTGCGAACGAAAACATGACTGAAAAACTATGCATTACAGTCTATTGATGGAATTATTTAATCTGAAACAGGAGATTAAAATTTTAGCGTGCAGTGCAGCGCAAGCGATCCCTTAGTTAACGATCGTCAGGGTCCTGTTCGGCCGGGATTTTCTGCCCGAATCAGGCCTTGATTTAGAAATTGTTAAGCTATGAATGTCAATATCTGCCCACGATGAAAACCCTGCCGGTATTGGCAGTTACGCAGAGCGGGATCGAAAATGGGCGGCTGGTTTGTAAAGAAAGACGGTTACGAGCCGGAATTGGAGCCGGGAGCGATGTTTCGCTACGTGCGCGCCGGCAACTTCGTGGAAACGGCCAAGGTTTTGGCGGTC
>JBGPEQ010000267.1:0-6028 GCA_041482855.1 Dongiaceae bacterium
CGATCCCTCCCGGCGCACAATTCCGGGCGACTACCAGGCCATCGCGACGGATGGCTCACGGGTCGAAATGCTGAGCTACGGCGCTCTCCAGGCCGACTTCACCGATCCGGCCGGACGCCGGCTGCATCTGAAATCCGGCGCGGCGGCCGACATCGCCGTGCCGGTTTCGGCCCTGCAACAACCGACCAGCCCGCCGAACATCGCCATCTGGTCGTACGATGAGAAGACTGGCGTGTGGCGCGAGGAGGGCCAAGCCAGCCTCCAGAACACGCCGCAAGGTTGGATGTATGTCGGCAAGACAACCCACTTCTCCACCCTCAACATGGATGTCGCCGGCAACGATCCGGCGCATGCCACTTGCGTACGATTCGAGCTGGATCCCGCGTTCAATGCGTGGAGCAATCTCACGATACGGGCTTACGTGTCGTACGGCGGTACCTCGGTCCAGGTGAAGGAAACGCCGCTGGACGGTGCGCAGTATCACGCGATCTATCGCATCCCGTTCGACACGGGCTTCGTGAATACGCTGCGGCTGGAACTGCGCGGCACGTCGAATCTCCAGAACGTCATCTTGCTGGACAACATCATCGCGACCGACACCAGGCCGCAGATGATCGGCATAAATCTCTGGCCGCCGTATCCCTATGCGGAGTGTGGCGCTTCGGTGCTGCTGACGCCAGCGACGGGGGTGGTGCCGAACTATGGCGATTACGATGCCGCCGGCCGGCCGGCTTTCCTGAGTGGGCCGTTCGGAACGTTCAATCCGGCAGACGGTGCGGCCCAGGCCGCCGCCTACTACACCGCGATCGATCCCACCAACGCCAAGGACACGCTCGGCAAGTGGTGGCTGGCGAACGGATTCGGGGCAGATGGCCTGGGCGCGGGCAATCCCACCTATGTTCGGCAGGCCTACCTCAATTTCAACGATCTGGGCTTTGGCCGCGACATGCACTGCGCGAAGACGGGATCGAATCTGGCCTGCTACGTGACGAACTACGGCCTGGCCGATCAGAACCTTGATAACGCGAACGCTGCCGAAAACCTTGACGCCATAAAACAAGGCGCAACGGTCGCCATGGAGTATGACAATTCGGTCGCGGTCACACCGAGCACCGACGAACGCGTGCAGTTCTACGTGTTCGGCGGCGGGGTGGCGACATCCGGACGAATCCAGTTCGCGGACCTGGACGGTTTCGGACCAAAGCCGGTTCCATTTCTTTGCATGGTGTGCCATGGCGGCCAGGACACTCTCAGCCCGTCCAGTAAGGCAAATTTTGCCAGGTTCCGGGAGTTCGATCTGCCGTCGTTCCGCTACTCCAGCGCCCGGTCCTGGGACTACGGCGCGGCGACGTTGACGGCGGGGGAACTCGACAATTTCGCGAAGCTGAACCAGTTGGTGCACGCCGCGCCGAATGGTACTGCAGTCAGCGCCCTGATCGATGCTTGGTATCCGGGTAGCCTGGGCAGCGGTGCCCCGGTGCTGCCCGCGCCGCCCTCGGGGTGGTCCGGGCAGGTGTCCGGCTACCACAACGTCTATGGCAAGACCTGCCGCACCTGTCATGTGGCGCGGGACGAGGGCGATCCCAGCGCCTATTTCACGTTCGGCAGCAGTTCGGACTTTCACGACGACACGGCATCTGCCGTGTGCGGCACCGGCTCGCCGAAGCGGCGGTTCATGCCCAACGCGGTGGTCACATACAAGAATTTGTGGGCCGACACGTTACGGGTACAGCAATACGAGACTTTGACGTCGCAGGTGGCCAATACCTGCGGGAACTGAAGGGACGAGACCGGAGCGGCAATAGGCTTCGATTGTCTGTTGCCGTTTCGCTAAACAGCCCCGACGGCCTTGAAGTGTCGCATTTTATCTTACTACTGCAATCGATGATGGCTGGGGCGCCAGGATTCGAACCTGGGAATGGCGGAATCAAAATCCGCTGCCTTACCACTTGGCGACGCCCCAGTGGGCAGCGGCCGACACCATATGCATCCGGAACACACGGCGCAACTAGGCGGCGGGACGGGTAAGTGGTTCAGACCCACTACCCGGGGATGACGGAAATCTCCGGCGGCACTGCGGTCAGCATGGTCGCCACGACCCACCAGCCCGGATGGGCGGCGGCGATGGCGGCCGCCGCCTCGCGAGCCTCGCCGCGCTCGGCGAAGAGGCCGAAGCAGGTGGCGCCGCTGCCGGACAGGCGCGCCAGCAGGCAGGGCGGCTGGTGCTCGAGCGCCGCCAGCACATCGACGATCGCCGGCAGCAGGCCGATGGCAGCGGCAGTCAGGTCGTTGCCGCGCTTGGCCAGCAATCCCGCGAGCGCAAGGACATCGGGCACCGCATCCGTCCAACGGGCGGGCTGAGAGTAGGGCGCGCCCGCCGCAGCTTGGGCGCGGGCCTGGAACACCGCCGCCGTCGCCAGCGGCGCGCCGGGATTGACCAGGACGACATGGGCGCGGGGCAATGGGCCGGCCGACGCGATCTCGTCGCCGATGCCGCCGAAGAAGCTGGGCACGCCGGCGAGGCAGACCGGCACGTCGGCGCCGAGGCCGAGGCCGATCTGCGACAAGGCGGTCTCCGGCAGCCCGAGGTTCCAGAGCCGGTTGAGGCCGCGCAGAGTCGCGGCGGCGTCTGCCGAGCCGCCGCCGATGCCGGAGGCCACGGGCAGACGCTTGGTCAGGCGAATGGCGGCGCTGGGTGGTCGGCCGACCCGCGCGGCGAGCGCGCGCGCGGCCTTCAGCACGAGATTTTCGTCGTCGGCGCCGAGACTGTGGCCGAAGGGTCCGTCGAGGGCGAGCGAAAGATCGGGCGCCGGGGAAAAGGTCAGCTCGTCACCGGCCGCGGCGAAGGCGGCGAGGCTGTCGAGCAGGTGGTAGCCGTCGGGTCGCCGGCCGACGACGTGCAGGTAGAGGTTGAGCTTGGCCGGCGCGGCCAGGCGGAGCGCGACGGCCGCCTGTGCCGTCACGAGCCGGAGGGCGTCGCGCCGGGGGGCAGTCCCTTGTCCAGCTTCGACTCGATCGGCGCCACCTGGTCCTTCTCGGGATTCGCATTGAGGGCGCGGTGCCACTGGAAGCGCGCCTCGTTGTGGCGGCCGACGCGCCAATAGGCGTCGCCGAGATGATCGTTGATGACGGAATCGCCGGGCACCAGCTCGACGGCGCGCTCCAGCTGCTCGACCGCCTGGTCGTACTTGCCGAGGCGGAAATAGACCCAGCCGAGGCTGTCGACGATATAGCCGTCCTCGGGCTTCTCCTCGACCGCCTTGTTCAGCATGGTGAGGGCGCGATCGTAGTTCATGCCCTTGTCGACCCAGGTGTAGGCGAGATAATTGAGGACATAGGGCTGGTCGGGCTCGAACTCGAGCGCCCTCAGGAAATCGGCTTCGGCGCGGTCCCACTGCTTGCTGCGCTCGAAGGCGATGCCGCGGTAGTAGAGCAGGCTCCAATGCTCCTTCTTCAGTTCGCCGATGCGGGCGATCGCCTGGTCATAGGCCTTGGCGGCCTCATCGAAGCGCTCGCTGCTGCGGAGAATGTCGCCCAGCATCAGCGGCGCATCGGCCGAGTCCTTGCGCTCGTCGCTCATCGCCTGCAGCAGGGTGACCGCCTCCGGCGTGCGGTCGATCCGGTTCAGCGCGTCGGCAAGCGCCAGCCGCGCCTGCCAGCCGAAGGGCGACTTCGTATCCACGCCCTTGTAGACGGCGACCGCGTCGTCATACAGCTTTTCGCCCGCCAGCAGGTCGCCCAGCAGCACCTGGGCCGCCGGGTAATCCTTCCGCATGTCCAGCGCCAGGCGCGTGTAGACGAGCGCCATGTCGTGCGCATCCTCCTGGTACAGCACGGACGCCAGATTGAAGAGGGCCTCGGCCAGCCCGTCGCGCGCCGAACCGATGATCGCAGCCGGCTTGGCGTCCGCCGCCTTCTCGGTCAGCAGCGGCAGCAGCGGATTGTCGGGATAGGCCCCGCGGAACTTCTCGTAGACGGCCTTGGCGTCGGCTGGACGTTTCTGCCGCAGGTAGAAATTGCCGATGATCTCGACCACGCGGAATGAAAGCTTCTGCGGATCGTCGAGCGCCTTCTTGTAGGCCGCGTCGGCGTCGGCCGGCCGCCCGCCCAGTTCATTCAGCAGTCCGGCATGGAGATCGTAGAGCGTCTCCACGCCCTTGACGTCGGCCAACGGCGTCAGCGCGGCCAACGCGTCGTCGAGCTTGCCGTCTTCGAGGGCGACCCAACCCTTGACCAGCGGTACCGTGAACTTGTTGAGGCCGTCGGACGACAGCCCGGCGAGCCGGGCCAGCGCGGCGGTGCGCTTGTCGGCCTTGAGATCGCGAATGGCCAGGACGAGGCTGACGGTATCGGAGCCCGCCGCCTGCGTCTCCAGCTTGCGCCCGATCTCGGCGGCTTCGTTGAGGCGCCCGCCGCTCGCCATGGCGATGAAGCCCTGCTGCAGAAGGTCGACGTTGTCAGGATCGTGCGCCAGGATTTTGGAGAGGTAGTCGGCCATGGAGCCGAAGTCCCGCATCTCCTTGGCATGCATGCCCGCGAGGAAGCTGCCGAAATCGCCGGGGCCCGGCTGACTCGGCGTCGATGCCGCCAGGGCCGCCGGCGCCGGAGCATCGGCGATGACGCTCAACACCGCCGGACCGAACGCAACCATCGCCGCCGCGAGCGCCCCCAGCGTGATAACGCGCCTGACCTCAGTCATTCCGTTCTCCTCGTCGCTCGTACGGCGCGGCCAACGCGGCCGGCCTACATGTTCGGATAATTGGGACCGCCACCGCCCTCCGGCACGACCCAATCGATGTTCTGTGTCGGATCCTTGATGTCGCAGGTCTTGCAGTGCACGCAGTTCTGGGCGTTGATCTGCAGCCGCGGCGCCCCCTGGGGATCGCGGACGATCTCATAGACGCCGGCCGGACAATAGCGCTGCTCGGGCGCATCGAACTCCTTCAAATTGACCGCGATCGGGATCGTCGCATTTTTCAGGGTCAAATGGCAGGGCTGATTTTCCTCGTGATTGGTGTTGGAAAGATAAACCGACGATAGCCGGTCGAAACTGACCTTGCCGTCGGGCTTCGGGTACTCGATCGGCGTGCAGGCGCTCGCTTTCTTAAGATTCGCGTGGTCGGGATGGTGATGCAGCGTCCAGGGCGCCCGGCCGCGCAGTATATAGGTGTCGATTGCGGCATGAGCGAGACCGCCCCACAGGCCGCGGCGGAAGCCCGGCCGCAGGTTGCGGACCTTGTTGAGTTCGTCCCACAGCCAAGTCTGCCGCAACCGCTCGGGATAGGATGTGACCTCGGTCACCCCGCCCTGCCGAAGGGCGTCGAACACGGCCTCGGCGGCGGTCATGCCGGATTTCATGGCGGTATGGGTGCCCTTGATCTTCGCCACGTTGAGGAATCCAGCGGTGCAGCCGATGAGGGCGCCGCCCGGAAAGGTCAGCTTCGGGATCGACTGCAAGCCGCCTTCGTTGAGGGCGCGCGCGCCGTAGGCGATGCGGCGACCGCCTTCGAAGGTCGGCCGGATCGCCGGATGGGTCTTGAAGCGCTGGAACTCCTCGAACGGGCTGAGATAGGGATTCTCGTAGTCGAGGCCGACGACGAAGCCGACGGCCACCTGATTGTTCTCGAGGTGATAGAGGAAGGAGCCGCCATAGGTGCGGCGGTCGAGCGGCCAGCCGATGGTGTGGACGATGGCGCCCTGCTGGTGGCTGCCGGGCGCGACCTCCCACAGCTCCTTGATGCCGAGCGCGAAGGTCTGGGGGTCGACGCCCTCGCGCAGGCGGAAGCGCTCGAACAGCGTCTTCGTGAGCGAGCCGCGGCAACCCTCGGCGAACAGCGTGTAGGCGCCGCGCAACTCGACGCCGGGCTGGAAGTTTTCGGTCGGCTGGCCGTCCTTGCCGACGCCCATGTTGCCGGTGGCGACGCCGACCACGCGGGCGTCCTCGCCATAGAGCACCTCGGCCGCGGCGAAGCCGGGATAGATCTCGACGCCGAGCGCCTCGGCCTGGGTTCCCAGCCAGCGGCAGACA
>JBGPEQ010000268.1:0-6023 GCA_041482855.1 Dongiaceae bacterium
GGCGCCGGTGCCGAGGATGGCCACCTTGTCACCGACCTTGAGGTCGAGCGGCAACTTGTAGTCGCTGTGCTCGTAGAGGATGTCGGCGCTGTCGCAGGACGGGCCGGCGATGACGACCGGGCCGCTGGCGCTGCCGTCGCGCTCGGTGACGATCGGATATTTGATCGCCTCGTCCATGGTCTCGGCCAGCCCGCCGAACTTGCCGATGTCGAGATAGACCCAGCGCTTGCGGTCGGCGTAGTCCTTGCGCGAGATCAGCACGACCTCGGCCTGGATGACGCCGGCGGCGCCGGCCAGCGCGCGGCCGGGCTCCACGATCATGTCGGGCAGCGCATTGCCGAAGTGGCGCGTCACCGCTTTCATGACAGCGTCGGCGCAGGCCTCGGTCGCCGGCACGTCCGTGCGGTAGCGGGTCGGGAAGCCGCCGCCGAGATTGAGCATGCGCAGGTCGATGCCGTCGTCGCGCAGCCGGCGGAACAGCTTGGCCGCCTCGCCCACCGCCTTGTCCCACGCCTGGAGCGCGGTCTGCTGCGAGCCGACATGGAAGGAAATGCCGCAGGGATCGAGGCCGTGCTCTTTTGCCCGCAGCAGCAGGGCCGCCGCCATCGAGGCGCCGCAGCCGAACTTGCGCGACAGCGGCCAGTCGGCGCCCTTGCCGTCGGTCAGGATGCGGCAGAAGACGGCGGCGCCGGGGGCCGCGGCGACTAGCTTGTCCAGCTCGCCGTCGCTGTCGAAGGCGAAGAGCCGCACGCCCTGCTCGAAGGCGTAGGTGATGTCGCACTGCTTCTTGATGGTGTTGCCGAAGGAGAGGCGTTCGCCCGGCACGCCGGCGGCGAGGCACAGATCGATCTCGCCGCGGCTGGCGACGTCGAAGCAGGAGCCGAGCTCGGCCAGCTTGGCGATGATCTCCGGCGCCGGATTGGCTTTCACGGCGTAGTAGATGCGGGCGAGCGGGAGCCGGCGCTCCAACTCCCGATAATTTTCCTCGATTACCGCGAGGTCGATGACGAGGCAGGGAGTCTGCGGTCGTCGGTCGGCGAGGAACTGGTGGATGCGGTCGGTCATTTTGTGCTGCTCCAGTGCGCGGGCCGGGACGCCGGCGCGCGGACGATCGGGTCTAGGGGCGGGTGGCTGAGGTGCCGGCCGAGCCATCGTTCGCGGCTCCGCAGGCGCGGCGTCTAAATGCGCCGGCCCGTACTGGAGAGCGGGCTCTCCCGATCGATGAGCAGCTGGTAGGCACGCCGCAGCACCGCAAAGGAGCGCTGCGGGCGGAGGCCAAGCCAGGACTTGCGGACAAGTGTGCGGGGCTGGTGCCCCATCCGGTTAGCAATCATCGCCGTTTCCCTCTCGGCATCGGCGGCCTCGAACCGCCCGTTACACCAAAAAGGACGCGTACCGTCGTTGCATAACCACTGGGGCCATTGGCACGTGCGTTGTGCGTCGCTTGCGAGAATTAGTGCAATTCCAGCAGACTTCAAGAAAGATTTCGTTAAGGGCGAAAAAATCCTAGCCGAGTGGCCGCGCGACCACTCACGTCAGCTTCGCCGCGAGCCGCCTTGAGCTGCAGTCACTTCAAAACGCCAGCGCACGTGGCCGGCCGGTTGGAAACCTATGGAATGCACTCCAGCGTCAGATCGCCGAGCATGCGGTAAATGCGAAAGTCACCGTCCAGGGTGAAGACGCGTCGGATACCATGATGCTCGGCTGTCGCAACAATCGATGCATCGGCCAAGTCCATCGGCGTGTCCCGATATCTCTCCATCAGCACGGCCATTCGGTCCATCTCGTCCGCGCCCAAGTCATGCAGGACGAGCCTGCCGGCCCTTCGCCACCGCCAAAGCTCCGCCTGCGCCGGATGACCGCCAGCGTGGAACAGGAGATACATCGTTTCAGTGAAACACGGCCAGGTCGTGAGGAGTGGACCGGCGGGCAGCTTTCTCGCCGCGGCGAGACAGGCAGTGTGATTCCGGTCGTTTCGATTGATGAGGGCGATCAGAGGACCGGTGTCGGTGAGGATCACTGGCGGCGGCGCTGCTTTTCGAGCAAGCCCTCGGCAAAGCGTTTTCCGCTGCGCTCCGACAACGGCTCGCCTGTTCCACTGATCATGCCGGCATAGCCGGAAAGGAAGTCGAGGAGGGATTCGTTCTCATCAGTCTTCGCGGCCGACTCCTGCCGCGCGAATCGATTGCGCAGGCAATCGACAGCGAGCAATTCCGGCGTGGTGCCCTGTTTCCGGGCCTCTTCCTCTAGCGGCACCTCGACTTCGGCCGGCAGCGTAATCGTGATCATCTGCGCCTCGTGCGTTGACGGTCAATCTTATCACGGCAGGCGCGTGATGCGGTAGCGATCAGTCCCTGTCCGCGGAGCTTTCAAAAGCCGCCTGCTCAGTTGGAATAGGCCAATCAACGCAAGCAGTTGCATCGTCCGAGAACCCGCACTGCCAATGGCTGCGAAAGACCTCGTCCGGCTGAAGACTGGCCGCAGCAATAGAGACAAATACGATAGAAACTACGCCTGCTTGGCCGCAATGATGCCGCGGCGGATGGAGCGGGTGCGGGTGAACAGCTCTTCCAGCTTGTCGCCCTCGCCCCAGCGGATGTTGCGCTGGAGGGCGGCCAGGTCCTCGCTGAAGCGGCCGAGCATCTCCAGCACGGCCTCGCGGTTGTTGAGGAAGATGTCGCGCCACATGATCGGGTCCGAGGCGGCGATGCGCGTGAAGTCGCGGAAGCCGCTGGCGGAGAACTTGATCACCTCCTTCTGGGTCGCCTCCTCCACGCCGGTCACGGTGCTGACGATGCAGTAGGCGATGAGGTGCGGCAGGTGGGAGGTGATGGCCAGCACCTGGTCGTGGTGCGAGGCCTCCATGATCTCGAGCATGCTGCCGCAGCGCCGCCACAGCTCGGCCAGTTTCTCGACCGCGGCGGCGTCGGTGCCGGCCGGCGGCGTCAGGATGCACCAGCGGCCCTGGAACAGCTCGGCGAAGCCGGACTCCGGCCCCGAATGCTCGGTGCCCGCCACCGGATGGCCGGGGATGAAATGCACATGCTCCGGCACATGCGGCCCGAGGTCGCGGATCACCGCTTGCTTCACTGAGCCGACGTCGGTCAGGGTCGATCCCGGTTTGAGATGCGGCCCGATGGCGGCGCCGATGGCGGCGTAGGCGCTGAGCGGCGTGCAGACCACCGTGAGATCGGCGCCGGCGACGGCCGCGGCCGCGTCGGCGTGGATGCTGTCGACGAGGCCGAGCTCGACGGCCTTGGCCCGCGTGCGCTCGCTCTTGGCGTGGCCGGCGATGTGGCCGGCGAGTTTCCATTGCCGCATCGCCCGCGCCAGCGAGGAGCCGATCAGGCCGATGCCGATGAGCGCCACGCGCCCGAACAGGGGGGAGTCGGCCATGGCGTGCTATCCTCCGGCGCGGCGCTTCAGGCCCGCGCTCACCTCGGCGAAGGCGTCGAGCGCCTCGGCAACGATCTCCATTTCGTCGGCGCGCCCGATGGTGATGCGCAGGCAATTGCCGAGGCCGTAGGGGCCCAACCTGCGCGGGATGATGCCGCGGGCGTTGAGGAAGGCACAGGCGGCGTCGGCATTGGTCGCGGGGCCGGCGGGAAAACGCACCAGCACGAAGTTGCCGGCGCTCGGCAGCGCGGTGAATCCGGCCGCCGTGACGCGCGCGCTGAACCAGGGCAGCCAGCGGTCGTTGTGCGCCTTGGCCGCCGCCACATGGGCCTGGTCCTGGAGCGCCGCGAGCGCCGCCGCTTGCGCCGGCGCATTGGTGTTGAAGGGGCCGCGCAGCCGGTTCAGCACGTCGATCACCGCGGGCGGGCCATAGGCCCAGCCGAGGCGCAGGGCCGCCAGGCCGTAGATCTTCGAGAAGGTGCGGAGCGTGACGACGTTGTCGTGCGCGGCGGCGAGGGCCGCGCCATCTTCGTAGTCCGCGCTGTCGACATACTCGGCATAGGCGGCATCGGTGACGAACAGCACGTCCTTCGGCAGCCCGGCATGGAGCCGGCGCACTTCCGCCGCCGGCAGCAGGCTGCCGGTGGGATTGTTGGGATTGGCGAGCAGGAGCACGCGCGTGCGCGGCGTCACCCGCGCCAACAGGGCATCGACATCGGCGGTGCAGTCGCGCTCGGACGCGGCCACCGGCGTCGCGCCGGCGCCCTTGGCGGCGATCGCGTACATCAGGAAGCCGTATTCGCTGTACAGCACCTCGTCGCCCGGGCCGGCATAGGCGCGCACCAGCAGGCTGATCAGCTCGTCGGAGCCGGCGCCGCAGACGATCTGCTCGGCGGGCAGCCGGTGATGGCCGGCGATGGCGGCGCGCAGCGCCTCCTGCCCGCCGTCGGGGTAGCGGTGCAGCTCGTCCGCCAGGTCGCGATAGGCGCGGATGGCCTGGGGCGAGGGTCCGAGCGGGCTCTCGTTCGAGGCCAGGCGGATGACGCGCTGCTGTCCGGCCAGCTTCGAATCGCCGCCCTTGTAGGGCGCGATCTCCATGATCCCCGGACGCGCTTTCAACATGTGACCTCTCAAGCCGGCGTGGCTTCCAGTTCCGCAGAAGTCAGCGGCACCGCGTAGCCGCCGAGCGGCCAGACATGGCGGAAGCCGCTGAGCCGGCTCGCCAGCCTCGTGAAGCGCTCATCGGTCGACCGTATGCAACCCTCGACCTCGATCATGTGCAACCATCGCGCGGCCTCGTTGCGGTCGCGCCAGAGCTGGAGCGACGTCGGCGCCAGCGCCACCGCCGCCAGCGCGTCGCGCAGGCCGCTGCGGCTGATCTCGGCCGAGGCCTCGATCACGAACAGGCTGCAGTCGCGGCCGGTCTCTTCCTGCGCCACCCGGCCGATGGCGAGCGCCTCGACCGCCTTGCCGCGGGCGTTGCCGGGAGCACCAAAAGGAAGCCGCGCGATGACGCGCGGCGGGCCTTCGTCCTTGCTGACGAGAAACGGCCACCAGGGTTCGCGGTCTTCCTCGCGCGGCAGCGGCAGCACGCCGACGGTGGCGAGGCCGTCGATGACGGCCCGCACCACCTGCCCCGCCTTGTCATGGGCGGTCGCCGGCATCAGGCTGCCGAAATGATCGCGCGCCAGGTCCCAATAGCCGCTGTTTGCCTCCGGCGCGAACACGGCCACGGCAAAGGGGCCCTGCTGGCGCAGGGTCGCCGACAGCAGCTCCCGCCACATGCGCACGATGGTGGCCCGCGGCAGCGAACCGCGGTGGCGCTCGATCAGCCGGCGGATGATGAGGGCCTCGCGGCCCGGCCGGAAGAAGCCGTTGCGGTTGACCTCGCCATTGCCCTTCAACGCCCCGATCTCGGCGACGACGCCCGAACGGCGCATCAACAGGTCGTGCAAATGGGTATCGATCTCGTCGATTTGTCGGCGCAGATCGTCAATCGCGGAGTCGGCGGGCGGCATGACTGGGAACGGTGGATATAAGGCGGCACAGTGATAGTCGCAGCGACCGCCAAAAGCAAAGAAAACGTTGACAGGTTCTGTTGCAAATACCTAGCTAGTGACAATGGTTTACCGGAAACTTGTCGCGACCGTCCGCCGCCGATGACCGTCCTGTCCAGAAGTTCCCCTGCCCGCTCGGACCTGCCGGGGCAGCGCGCCACCTTCGGCGCCGAGCGGCCGATGCGGCTCGATTCCGGGGTCGAAATCGGCCCTTTCACCATTGCCTACCAGACCTACGGAACACTGAACCGCGAGCGTTCGAACGCGATCCTGCTGTGCCACGCCCTCTCGGGCGATCAGTTCGCCGCCGAGATCCACCCGCTGACCGGCAAGCCCGGCTGGTGGGAACTGGCGGTCGGACCCGGCCTGCCCTTCGATACCGACCGCTACTTCGTGATCTGCGCCAACGTGCTCGGCGGCTGCATGGGCACGACCGGGCCCAAGGAGATCGATCCGCGCACCGGCAAGCCTTACGGCCTCGGCTTCCCCGTCATCACCGTCGGCGACATGGTGCGGGCGCAGAAGCTCCTCATCGACCATCTCGGCATCGAGCGGCTGTTTTGCGTCACC
>JBGPEQ010000269.1:0-6021 GCA_041482855.1 Dongiaceae bacterium
GCCCAGGAGCTCCTTCATACCGGCGTTCCAGGCCGCCGGCAGGTCGTCGAGTTCCATGTCGCTGGCGATGAGATCGCGCTCCAGCCGGTAGCGCAGGATCACGTGGGCAGGATAAGTCACCTCGTCGGCGTCGACGCGGATGAAATCGGGCTTCACCCGCGTATAGAGACGGTGAATGTTGTCCTCGTCCCAGGCCGGGCCGTTTCCGCCGAACGTTTCGCGCGCCAGCGGCGCCACGAACGCGACGAACGGGCGCGAGCGGCAGGCCTGCATCTCCATGAGCAGCGACTGGCTCTCATGCAGGCTCATGCCGCGGGCCTGGCCGACCGGCTGGTGGCGCCAGTCGGGCGGCAGGCCGCGCTCGTAGAGCGCATGGCCGGTCTCGTGGATGACGGCCATGAGGGAGTGGGCGAAATCGTCGGGGTAGTAGCGGGTGGTGATGCGGACGTCGTCGGGCACGCCGCCGCAGAAGGGATGCAGGCTGATGTCGAGGCGGCCATGGTCGAAATCGAATCCCAGCGTATGCATGAGCTTCTCGCCAAGGGCGCGCTGCATCTCGATCGGAAACGGGCCGGCGGGCTTCACCGGCGCCGGCCGCGCGGCCTGGTGCGCCAATGCGCGCTCGCGGAACTCGGGCAGGAACTTCGCGAGATCGCCGAACACCACATCGATCTCGGCCGAGCGGCCGCCCGGCTCGTACTCGTCGAGGAGGGCGTCGTAGGGCGAGCAGCCGAGCTTCGCCCCCTTGGCCTGGGCCGCCTCGCGCACGCGCGCCAGCAGCTCGGCGAGCGCCGGCTTGACCATAGCGAAGTCGCCCGCCGGCCGCGCCTTGCGCCAGGTCTGCTCGCAGGCCGAGGCGGCCTTCGAGAGCGCCTCCACCAGCCCCGGATTGAGCGCGGTCGCATGGGCCCATTGGCGCCGCATCTCCGCCAGATTGGCATGCTGCCACTCGTCGAGATTGGCGCGGTCGGACTCGGCCTCATCGAGCAGGTCGCCCACGGCCGAATCGGCCAGCACGCCGTGGCAGACGACGCTGAGGGCGGCGACCTGCTCCGAGCGCGCCGCGGCGCCGCCCGTCGGCATCATGGCCGCCAGATCCCACTGCAGCACGCCGAGGGCGTTGCGCAGGGCATAGAGGCGGTGGAAGCGGGATTCGAGCTCGGTATAGGCGGACATGCGATGCGGCTCCGTCGGTCGTCTTTCGCCGATAGTATCGGCGGGGTGCGGCACTTTACAGGCCGATTGCCAGGGAGTCGCAACCGACGCAAGCAATTCCGAGCAAACAGCTGCGATTGCGCCTTTTATTCGGTTGGTCGTATGCAGGACCAGCAATCTTCGATCGACGGCTGCCGATGATGCCCAACCCGCTTCTCGCGCTCGCCTGCGCCTATGGCGCCCGCCTGCGCCTGAAGCAGGCCTTCCCTGACGCCGCCAGCCGATAGCGCGTAGCAGCGCCTATCGCGGTTGACGATGGTAAAGGACGTAGATCACCGCCAGTCCGAGCGCGAGCGCATACCAGGTGATGGCGTATTGCAGGTGATCGTTGGGCAGGTTGACCTTGGTCTGGCCGCCGATCGGGAGACCGCCGGGGTTCGGCGCCGGACCGGCTTCCAGGAATACCGGCACGAGCTTGTCGGGCGCGATGCCCGCGTGCGCGGCCATCGTCGGTAGATCGCTCCAGAACCAGATGTTTTGCGCCGGCTGGTTGTCGGGCTGCAGCCAATGCTGAACGCCGGGCGCGCGGATGGCGCCGTCGACGCTGACGGCACCGGCGACCTGGCCTTCGGGTCGTTTGGCCGGGTCCTTGCGCGTCTCCGGAACCCAGCCGCGGTTGACCAGGACGACGCTGCCGTCGGCCAGCTGCAAGGGCGTTACGATCTGATAGCCGACCGAGCCTTCCATGGTGCGGGCGGCGATATACAACTCGCGCTCGTGCAGGAAGGCGCCGGTCGCCGCCCCATGGCGAAAGTCGAGATCGGCGAGCGCGGCCGGTGACAATTGAGTCCCCGCCGCCGGCAGGCTGATCGGTGCCGCCGTCGTGCGCGCCGTGCGCTCGGCAATCAGCCCTTCCTTCCAGTGCAGGCGGTCGACCTGCCAGGTGCCGAGGCCGAGCAGCACGATCAGCGCGGGGATCGTGAAGACGGTGGGCCAGAGGGTGGGGCGGAAATTCATGAGCACTGAGCAGTGAGCCGTGAGCAATGAGCAGTCCGCAGTCGGCTCTCGTTTCTTCGTTCACTGCTCATTGCTCACGGCTCACTGCTATCCATCCCCGAACTCGCCCGACCGGTTCTTGTACTGCAGCGCGACCATGATGCTCTTGGCCGGGCGCAGCAGCAGAAGCGCGCCGCCGACCACGCCGACGACCAGAATCAGCCAGCTGATCCATTCCGGCAGCACCAGCACGAACAGCAGTATGTAGGCCAGCAGCACGGCCAGAGCGCCGAGGATGAGGATCAGGAACACCGCCGGGCCGTCGCCGGAGTCGGCCTTGCTGAAATCGAGCTGGCACACCTCGCACTGTGCGGCGAGCGTCAGATAGCCGGCGAACAGCTTGCCACGGCCGCAGCGTGGGCACTTGCAGGCAAGGCCGGTGCTGAACGCGGAGTGAGGCGGATAATAGGCGATCGCCTTCAATGCTCCGCCACGCCGGCGCCGGCGACGTAGATGCAGGTGAACAGGAACAGCCAGACCACGTCGACGAAGTGCCAGTACCAGGCCGCCGCCTCGAAGCCGAAATGATGGTCGGGCTTGAAGTGGCCGGCCTGGGCGCGGAACCAGCAGACGGTGAGGAAGATCGTGCCGATGATGACGTGGAAGCCGTGGAAGCCGGTCGCCATGAAGAAGGTCGAGCCGTAGATGTTGCCGCGGAACGTGAAGGCGGCATGGCTGTATTCGTAGGCCTGGACGCAGGTGAAGGTGGCGCCCAGCAGGATGGTGAGCGCCAATCCCTGCAGCATGCCCTTGCGGTCGCCCTCGCGCAGCGCATGGTGGGCCCAGGTGACGGTGACGCCAGAGAGCAGCAGGATCAGTGTGTTCAGCAGCGGCAACTCGAACGGGTCGAAGGTCTGTACGCCCTGCGGCGGCCAAGTGTGCCCGATCTGCTCGGTCGGAAACAGGAAGGCGTTGAAATAGGCCCAGAACCAGGCTGCGAAGAACATCACCTCGGAAGCGATGAAGAGCGCCATGCCGTAGCGCATGCCGATCTGCACCACCGGCGAATGATGGCCCTGGAAGGTGGCCTCCTTCACGACGTCGCGCCACCAGAAGAACATGGTGCCGAGGATGCCGAGCACGCCCGCCGCCAGCACGATCTTGCCGCCGAAGCCCCAGATGCCGTGCATGAACAGGACCAAGCCGCCCGTGAGCAGCAGCGCAGAGATGGCGCCGACGATCGGCCACGGGCTGGGATCGACAAGGTGGTAGGGATGCTTGGCCTCGTGACCGGCGTGGGTGTCGCTCATGATGGGGTCTTCCTTGCCTCGAATGGGTTCGTCAGTTGACCGTGGCGGCCGGGGTGGCGGCGCTGCCGGCATCGGCGGCCGCGCCCTCGTCTTCCGCCCGGAAGAAGGTGTAGGAGAGCGTGATGGCCTGGATGTCCGCCGTGTCCGGATTGGTGCGGATCTTCGGATCGACGAAGAAGGTGACCGGCAGATCCGCGCTCTCACCCGGCGCCAGTGCGTGTTCGCTGAAGCAGAAGCACTGGATCTTGTTGAAGTACTGACCGGAGTCGAACGGGGTCACGTTGAAGCTGGCGGACCCGACCGTCGGCCGGGCCGACAGGTTCTTGACGCGATAGACCACGGTGACGCTTTCGCCCAGCGCCATCGTCACCTCCGGTGCCTCCGGCGCGAAGCTCCAGGGCAGCGTGTTGTTGACGTTGGCGTCGAGCCGGACCGTGATGGTCGCGGCGGACGCAGCGTCCGGCGCCTGCAGCGCCGTCCGAGTCGCCCCCTGATAGCCGGTGGCCTGGCAGAACAGGCGATAGAGCGGCACCGACGCATAGGAGAGGCCGACCATGCCGGCCACGACGAGGAGCGACAGCAGGACGGTCGCGGTCTTGCGGCGGCGGCGTTTGCGATCGGACGTCATGGCCGCCCTCAGCCGCCGCCCATGCGCACGATCGCGACGACGTAGATCAGCGCCACCAGCAGGAGCAGGACCAGCAGCACCGCGCGGTTGCGCATCCGCAGTCGCCGCTGCCGCTCGAAGCCGCGCTCCCCGGTGGAATTGGGGGCCGACGTGGGCAGCGATTGCGCCATCATGCCAAGCTCCCGCCGACGAGGCCGGGCGCGCGGTCGACGATCATCAGGGTGAACAGCAGGAAGAGATAGAGGATCGAGAAGGCGAACATCTGCCGCGCCGCCCGTTCGCCACTGTCGAACCACACGCGCACCGCCGCCAGGATGAACAGCAGGCCGAGGATCACGGCCGCCGCCGCATAGACCGCGCCGGTCAAGCCGAGCGCCCACGGCGCCAGCGCGAGCGGGAACAGCAGCACGGTATAGACCAGCATCTGCGCCTTGGTGGCGCGGGCGCCCGCCACCACCGGCAGCATGGGCACGCCGGCCTTGGCGTAGTCGCCGGTGCGGTAGAGCGCGAGCGCCCAGAAATGCGGCGGCGTCCACATGAAGATCAAAAGGAACAGGGCGATCGAGGCCAGGCTGATCTGGCCGGTGACCGCCGCCCAGCCGATCATCGGCGGGAAGGCGCCGGCGGCGCCGCCGATCACGATGTTCTGCGGCGTGCGACGCTTCAGCCACATGGTGTAGACGAAGACATAGAACGCAATCGTGAACGCCAGCAGCCCGGCGGCCAGCCAGTTGACGGCGAGCGCCATCAGGGTCACCGCGCCGATGGCCAGCACGATGCCGAAGCTGACGGCTTCCTGCGGATCGACGCGGCCGGCGGGAATCGGCCGCTTGCGCGTGCGCTGCATGATCGCGTCGATGTCGCGGTCGTACCACATGTTGATGGCGCCGGAGGCGCCGGCGCCGACGGCGATGCAGAGGACCGCGACGGCCGCCAGCACCGGATGCAGATCGCCAGGCGCCACCATCAGCCCGGCGAAGCCGCTGAACACCACCAGCGACATCACGCGCGGCTTCAGCAGCTCGATGAAGTCCCCGACGCGCGCACCCGCCGCTTGTGCTTCGGCGACGACCGCTTCTGATGAGATGGCAACGTCCGACACGGCGACTCTCGTCCTATGTATTCGTATCGAGGTCGAGCCATACTTTCTCCGTCATTCCCGCGAAAGCGGGAATCCAGGGCCGCAAGACTCGTCGCTTGCCCCTGGGCCCCCGCTTTCGCGGGGGTGACAGTTCATGGTTGCGCGACCCAGTCATCGACTCTGCCTCAGTGATGCCCGCTCGCCTTGATCACCGGCAGTTCCTCGTAGGAGTGGAAGGCCGGCGGCGAGGGCAGGGTCCATTCGAGCGTGGTGGCGCCTTCGCCCCACGGATTCGCAGCCACCTTCTTGCCCGACGTCAACGTGTAGATGACCACGAACACGAACCAAGCGGCGCTGGCGGCGCCGATATAGGCGCCGTAGGAGGCGATCTCGTTCCAGCCGGCGAATGCGGGATTGTAGTCGGGAATGCGGCGGGGCATGCCGGCGAGGCCGGAGAAGTGCATGGGGAAGAAGGTGAGGTTGGCGCCGATGAAGGCGAGCACGAAATGCACCTTGCCCATCCACTCCGGATACTGTCGGCCGCTCATCTTGCCGAACCAGTAGTAGAAGCCGGCGAAGATCGAGAACACCGCACCCAGCGACAGCACGTAGTGGAAATGCGCCACCACGTAGTAGGTGTCGTGGAGCGCATTGTCGACGCCGGCATTGGCCAGCACCACGCCGGTGACGCCGCCGACCGTGAACAGGAAGATGAATCCGAGCGCCCACAGCATCGGCGTGTCGAGGCGGATGGAACCGCCCCACATGGTGGCGATCCAGCTGAAGATCTTAATGCCCGTCGGCACGGCAATAGCCATGGTCGCGGCGATGAAATAGGCGCGGTAGTTCAC